>JBFGZP010000075.1:0-12242 GCA_041586695.1 Thauera sp. | reverse complement strand
TGCCCAGAAGAGGACTCGAACCTCCACGCCTCGCGGCGCTAGTACCTGAAACTAGTGCGTCTACCAATTCCGCCATCTGGGCAGGAAGCGGCGCATTATAAGCACACGAAGAAGATTGTCAATGACCCGAAAAAAAGAAAAAGCCGGCACGACTGCCGGTAGCGCACTGAGCGCGATCCGCCTCGCCGACCCGTTCCATGCGCGCGAAGCGCTTGAGTACGAACAACCCCTGCCGAGCCGGGAGTACGTCCTGAAGATCCTCGCCGAGCGCGGGGTGCCGATGCCGTTCTCGGCCGTCGTCGAGGCACTCGACGTCCAGCCGCACGAGCTCGATCACTTCGACCGCCGCCTCCGTGCCATGCAGCGCGACGGCCAGATCATCCGCAACCGTCGCGACGCCTATCTGCTGCCGGACAAGGCGGATCTGATCCGCGGTCGCGTGGAAGGGCATCCGGACGGCTTTGGCTTCGTCCGCCGCGACGACCATCAGCCCGACATCTTCCTCGGGCCGAAGGAGATGCGCGAAGTCCTGCATGGCGACCGTGTCATCGTGCGCGTCTCCGGCACCGACCGCCGCGGGCGCCCGGAGGGCAAGCTGGTCGAGGTCCTCGAGCGCGCCAACGCGCGCGTCGTCGGCCGCGTCCTCAACGAGCACGGCGTGCTCATCGTCGTGCCCGAGAACCGCCGCCTGGCGCAGGACATCCTGATCTCCCCGGGAGGAAAGAAGCCGCAGCCGGGGCAGGTGGTCACGGTGGAGCTGGTCGAACAGCCGACGAAGTACGCCCAGCCGATCGGCCGCATCGTCGAGGTGCTCGGCAACTACGCCGATCCGGGCATGGAGATCGAGATCGCCCTGCGCAAGCACGATCTGCCGTTCGAGTTCTCGACCGCGGCAAAGGCCGAAACACGCAAGCTGCCGCTGAAGGTGCGCAAGAAGGACTGGGCTGGGCGCGAGGACCTGACCGGACTTCCGCTGGTGACGATCGATGGCGAAACGGCGAAGGATTTCGACGATGCGGTGTATTGCGAGCGGCAGGGCCGGGGCTACCGGCTGGTGGTGGCGATCGCCGACGTGTCGCATTACGTCGAAGCCGGCGGCGCGCTCGACAAGGACGCCTTCGACCGCGGCAACTCGGTGTACTTCCCCCGCCGCGTCATCCCGATGCTGCCGGAAAAGCTCTCCAACGGCCTGTGCTCGCTGAACCCCGAGGTCGAGCGCCTGGCGATGGTGGCCGACATGAGCATCTCGCTGAGCGGCGAGATCAAGGCCTACCGCTTCTATCCCGCGGTGATCTGGTCGCACGCGCGCCTGACCTACAACGTTGTCGCGGCCGCGCTCTACGAGGGCGATCGGGCGGTTCGCGAAGAACTCGGCGCGCTGCTGCCGCATCTCGAGAACCTCGACAAGCTCTTTCGCGTGCTGCTGAAGGCGCGTGCCAAGCGCGGCGCGATCGATTTCGAGACCACTGAAACCCGGATGATCTTCGACGACAGCGGCAAGATCTCGCAGATCGTGCCCGAGGTGCGGAACGACGCCCACCGCCTGATCGAGGAGTGCATGCTCGCGGCCAACGTGTGCGCGTCGGACTTCCTCGCCACGCGCGAACATCCGGCGCTGTATCGCGTCCATGATTCGCCGTCCGAGGACAAGCTCGCCAAGTTGCGCGAATTCCTCAAGGAGTTCGGCCTCGGTCTGCCGGGCGGCGACGATCCGCACGCATCCGACTATGCGAAGCTGCTGGCGCAGGTGAAGGACAGGCCCGACGCCCAGCTGCTGCAGACGGTGATGCTGCGCTCGCTCAAGCAGGCGATGTACAGCCCCGACAACGTCGGCCACTTCGGCCTCGCCTATGAGGCCTACACCCACTTCACATCGCCCATCCGGCGCTACCCCGACCTGCTCGTGCACCGCGGCATCAAGGCCGCGCTCGGCGGAGAGCAATACCGTCCCGGCGACTGGGAGGACATCGGTCTGCACTGCTCGATGACCGAACGCCGTGCCGACGACGCCACCCGCGACGTCGTCGCCTTCCTGAAGTGTTATTTCATGCAGGATCGCGTCGGCGAGGAATTCACCGGGAGCGTCTCGTCGGTGGTGCCGTTCGGCCTTTTCATCGCCCTCGACGATATCTTCATCGAAGGCCTGGTGCACATCTCCGAACTCGGCAGCGACTACTTCCACTACGACGAAACCCGCCACGCGCTGCTCGGCGAGCGCACCGGCAAGCAGTTCCGCCTGTCCGACCGGGTGAAGGTGCAACTGGTCCGGGTGGCCATGGAGACCAACAAGATCGACTTTCGCCTGATCGAAGGGCCGCTGACGGCGACGGCGACGGGCGTGGCGCAAGCCGAAGCGGTGGAGCCGACGCCGGCGAAGACCGCCGCCCGGCGCAGCAAGACGGCTGCCGCGGCGAGCGTCGCCGCATCCGGGCGGGGCGCGGATGCCACTGCGAAGCTGGGGAAGGCCAGGAACGAAGCGGCCGCTGGCAAAGGGCGCGACAAGGCCGCCGGCAAGGCCGCCACCCGCTCACGCAGCGCGAAGGCGGAGACGAAGCTGGCCGCGCAGGAGGCCTCGACCAAGGCGGGAGTGCGTTCCGGGGCCAAGCCCGCCGCCAAATCCAAGGCGAAGTCGGTCGCCAAGCCGAAGGCGAAATCGGCCGCAAAGGCGACGCCCGGGGCTTCGCCGAAGCCCGCAGGGGAGGGCAAGCCGGCGAGATCGCGCGCCTCGAAGGCGGGCGCAGCTTCGGCCGGCAAATCCTCCGCAAAGGGCTCCCGTCGTGGCTAAAGCACCCGAGACCCCCTCGTCCCGTCTGATCTACGGCTTTCACGCGGTGTCGGCCAAGCTGCGCCAGATGCCCGAATCGGTGTTCGAGGTTTACCTGTCGGGCGACCGCAAGGATGCCCGGGTGAAGAAGTTCGTCGCCCTCGCCGAAGCCGCCTCGACCCGCATCATCCCGAGCGAAGGCGATCGCCTCGACGCCATGGTGGGCACGCGTCGCCATCAGGGTGTCGTCGCCCGCGTGGACGCCACCCGGCGCGAGCTGAAGCTGGCCGACGTGCTCGAGAGCCTGGACGAGAACGCACTGATCCTGGTGCTCGACGGCGTGCAGGATCCGCACAACCTCGGCGCCTGTCTGCGCGTCGCCGACGCCGCCGGGGCGCACGCGGTGGTCGCGCCCAAGGACCGCGCCGTCGGCCTCAATGCCACGGCGGTGAAGGTCGCCAGTGGCGCCGCCGACACCGTGCCCTACATCACGGTCACCAACCTCGCGCGCGCGCTGCGCGAGATGCAGGAAGCCGGCGTCTGGGTGGTCGGCGCGGCGGGCGAGGCGGACAAGTCGCTCTACGAAATCGACCAGAAGGTGCCGCTCGCCTGGGTGCTCGGCGCCGAAGGCGACGGCCTGCGCCGGCTCACCCGCGAAACCTGCGACGAACTGGCGCAGATCCCGATGCACGGCAGCGTCGAGAGCCTGAACGTGTCGGTCGCGAGCGGCATCTGCCTGTTCGAGGCCCGGCGGCAGCGCACTTGAGCCGCGACGCCAGCCGCATCCGCGCCATACTTCAATTCCTCTACCGCGAAGACATCGTCATCCCTCCCGAATGAAGACCCCGAGCAGAATAGAACCACTCGTCATCGACGGCCTGGTAGACAAGGTCGTCCGTCAACTCATGAGCGGCAAGGAGGCGATGGTCTATGTCGTCCAGTGCGGCGACGAGCTGCGCTGCGCCAAGGTGTACAAGGAGGCCAACAAGCGCGGCTTCCACAAGGCCGTCGACTACACCGAAGGCCGCAAGATCAAGAACAGCAGGCAGGCGCGCGCAATGGAAAAGGGCTCGCGCTATGGCCGCAAGGAGCAGGAAGCGGCGTGGCAGCACGCCGAGGTCGACGCGCTGCGCCGTCTCGCCGCCGCCGGCGTGCGCGTGCCCACGCCTTACGACTTCCATGAAGGGGTGCTGTTGATGGAACTGGTGGCCGACGAGGATGGCGAACCGGCACCGCGCCTGAACGACATCGAGCTGAGTGCGGACGATGCGCGGCAGTTCCACGCCGACCTCGTCCGCCAGGTCGTGCGCATGCTGTGCGCCGGCATCGTTCACGGCGATCTCTCCGAATACAACGTGCTCGTCGATCGCGATGGTCCGGTGATCATCGACCTGCCGCAGGCCGTCGACGCGGCGGCCAACAACAACGCCTGCCGAATGCTCGAGCGCGACGTCGACAACCTCGCCGCCTACTTCGGCCAGTTCGCCCCGGAGCTGCTGGCTACCCGCTACGGCGAGGAGATCTGGTCACTCTACGAATCCGGCAAGCTGCAACCGGAGAGCGAACTCACCGGATGCTTCAAGCGCGACGAAAAACCCGCCGACCTCGACGAAGTCATGCAGGTCATCGAGTCCGCGCGAGCAGAAGACGCGGCGCGACGGGCGGGCCGGGAAGAGGCTATCGCCGAAGGCAGATAAGACGCGACGCGCAATCCGCGGCTGGCCGACGGATTGCGGAAGCCATGTATGCGTCGTCGCGCACCCTGTCCGCTTCGCCCTTGCGCTGACTGAAGGTGGGCGGTGGTCCCGATCGATGGCGCTGGCTGCGGAAGGCCAATCTGGTCGGTGAAGCCGGCGTAACTGCGCTAAGCTGAAAAGCCGATGTCAGGTCGCCCGACCTGGCGTTCCGATCCGGGGGCAGCCATGAGCTTCGTCACAGCTCGTCGGGATGTGTTTCGCCCGCCACCGCAGCTTGTTGCCGAGTCGCACCTCCGACCCGGCAGGTGTTGAGCGATGGCCATACGCGTCGCGCTGCATCACCGCACCTGCTATCGCTACGATCATCCGGTGATCCTGACGCCGCATGAAGTGCGGCTGCGACCAGCGCCGCATGCGCGCACGCCGATCCATTCCTATTCGCTCCGCGTGCTGCCGGCAAAGCACTTCATCAACTGGCAGCAGGATCCCTACGGAAACTACATCGGCAGGTTCGTGTTCCCGGAGCCGTCGCGCGAGCTTTCCTTCACCGTCGATCTGGTCGCCGACATGACCGTGATCAACCCCTTCGACTTCTTCGTCGAGGACTACGCCAACACCTTTCCCTTCGAGTATGCCGAGCAACTCAGGTACGAGTTGGCGCCCTACCTCATGCCCCAGCCCGCCGGCCCGCTCCTGGGCAGGTGGATAGAGGACATGAGGCGGGAGGAATTGACGCCCGGCCTGATTACGCAGGACTACCTGGTCAACCTGAATCGCCGCCTGCAGGGCGACATCGCCTATCTGGTGCGCATGGAGGTGGGCGTGCAGACGCCGGAGGAGACGCTGCACAAGGCTTCCGGCTCGTGCCGCGACACGGCCTGGCTGCTGGTGCAGATCCTGCGCCACATGGGGCTGGCGGCGCGCTTCGTGTCGGGCTACCTGATCCAGCTCACTGCCGACGTCAAGGCGCTCGACGGCCCGAGTGGAACGGAGCGGGACTTCACCGATCTCCATGCCTGGGCGGAAGTCTATGTGCCCGGCGCGGGCTGGATCGGGCTCGACCCCACCTCCGGCCTGCTCGCCGGCGAGGGCCATATCCCGCTCGCCTGCACCGCGCTGCCCCAGAGCGCTGCGCCGGTGATCGGCTCCTTCACCGGCGCGGCGAACAGCGAGTTCGAGTTCGAGATGTCGGTGACCCGGGTGCACGAGGATCCGCGCGTCACCAAACCCTACACCGACACCCAATGGCAGGCGATCGAGGCGCTGGGCGAGCAGGTCGATGTGGAACTCGAGGCCGGCGACGTGAGGCTCACCCAGGGCGGCGAGCCGACCTTCGTCTCGATCGATGACATGGACGGCCCGGAATGGAACATCACCGCGCTGTCGCCGAAGAAGCGCGAACTCGCCGGTGAGCTCGTCGGCCGCCTCAAACGGCGCTTCACCTCGGGGGCGATGCTGCATCACGGCCAGGGCAAGTGGTACCCGGGCGAGCCCCTGCCGCGCTGGGCGCTGGGCATCTACTGGCGCCGCGACGGCAAGCCGGTGTGGGGAGACGATTCCCTGATCGCCGGCGAAGGCGTCGACTACGGCTTCGGGGCGGTCGATGCGGGGCGCTTCGCCCACAAGCTGACCGAGCGCCTGGGTCTGCACCCGGCGTATCTCATTCCCGCCTACGAGGACGTCTGGGCCAGCCTGCAGCAAGAGCAGAATCTGCCGCTCAACGTCGATCTGCTCGCAGCCGATCTGAAGGATGCGGACGAGCGCCGGCGCCTCGCCCGCCTCCTCGCGCGGGGCCTGGGCGAGCCAGCGGGCTTTGTCCTGCCGCTGAAGCCGGGGGCGAGCCCGGGCGGGAGCGGTGCGACCACCTGGCGATCGAGCCGCTGGCCGTTGAAGCGCGAGCATCTCTACCTGATTTCGGGCGACTCCCCGGCCGGCCTGCGCCTGCCGCTCGACGCGCTGCCCTGGGTCGTCGCGGAGGACAAGGATCCCGACTTTCCCGTCGATCCGTTCGCGCCGTGCGAGGCGCTCGACCAGCCGGCCGAGGCCGCCGGGCAAGCCGCGACCGCGGGGTCTTCGCCGCCGGACGATCCCGAACCGAGCAAGATCATTCACACCGCGCTGTGCGTCGAGGCGCGCGAGGGCAGGCTGCACGTCTTCCTGCCGCCGATCACGCGCATCGAGGATTACCTTGCGCTGGTGGCTACGGTCGAACGGACCGCAGCCGAACTGAAGATGCCGCTGTGGCTGGAAGGCTATCCGCCCCCTCGAGACCCGCGCGTGCGCTTGCTCGCCGTGACCCCCGACCCGGGCGTCATCGAAGTCAACGTGCATCCCGCGTCGAGCTGGCGCGAACTGGTGGACAACACCCATGCCCTCTACGACGAGGCGCGCCTCACCCGGCTGGGCACCGAGAAATTCATGCTCGATGGCCGCCACACCGGTACCGGCGGCGGCAACCACGTCACCCTGGGCGGTGCGACGCCAGCCGACAGCCTGTGGCTGCGTCGGCCCGATGTGCTCAGGAGCCTGATCACCTACTGGCAGAACCATCCGGCGCTGTCCTACCTGTTCTCCGGCACCTTCATCGGCCCCACCAGCCAGGCTCCACGGGTGGACGAAGCCCGCGACGACAACCTCTACGAATTGGCCATCGCCTTCCAGCAGATGACTGCGATGCTCCCAGATACCGAGGAGAGCCGCCGCCCCTGGCTCGTCGACCGCCTGCTGCGCAACCTGTTGATCGATCTGACGGGCAATACCCACCGCGCGGAGTTTTCCATCGACAAGCTGTATTCGCCCGATGGTCCGACCGGGCGGCTGGGCCTGGTGGAGTTCCGCGCCTTCGAAATGCCGCCGCACCCGCGCATGAGCCTGTGCCAGATGCTGCTGCTGAGATCCCTGGTGGCCCGGTTCTGGCGCCGGCCCTACCAGGGCCAACTGGTGAGCTGGGGCACGCAGCTGCACGATCGCTGGATGCTGCCCCACTTCATCGCCCAGGACGTCCGCGACCTTGCCCGCGACCTGCAGCAGGCCGGGTACGCGTTCGACGAAAGCTGGTTCGAACCCTTCATCGAGTTCCGCTTCCCGCGCTATGGCACCGTCGTGTACGAAGGGGTGGAAGTGGAACTGCGGCAGGCCATCGAACCCTGGAACGTGCTCGGCGAAGAGATGAACGCGGGTGCCACCTCCCGCTACGTGGATTCCTCGGTGGAACGCCTGCAGATCAAGGTGCGCGGCCTCACCGAAGGACGTCACATCGTGGCCTGCAATGGGCGCCCGGTGCCGCTGCATCCGACCGGCGTGCCAGGCGAGTCGGTCGCCGGCGTGCGTTTTCGCGCCTGGAACCCGCCGTCGGCACTTCATCCGACCATCGGCGTGCATGCGCCGCTGACCTTCGACATCGTGGATTCCTGGATCGGCCGCGCGACCGGCGGCTGCACCTATCACGTGTCGCATCCGGGGGGACGCAGCTACGAGACCTTCCCGGTCAATGCCAACGAGGCCGAAGCGCGTCGCTTCGCCCGCTTCTGGCCGCACGGCCACACGCCGGGGCCGATGGCGGTGAAGGCCGAGGCGCTCAATCCCGCTTTTCCCTTCACCCTCGATCTGCGTTGGCAGCCCGCACGCACGGAGCGTTGAAGAACGCTAATCCGGGCGGACGCCGATTTGCCCTGCCGGCACGCGAATCACGGTAGCGGCCGGGCCGAAGCTGTACCATTGCTTCCGACCGGAACTCGATGCCGACGTGGCGGCCGCGCGCCCGCCCGGCCTGACCCGCCTCAGATTCGCGCACGGGCCCATGCGTCTCCCGAACCCACGACGACCCCGAGAGGAAACATCCCAGATGGCACGACTGAAGATACTGCACAAGACCGTCTATCGCTACAGGGAGCCGGTGCATTTCAGCGAGCACCGCTTCATGTGCCGCCCGCGCGACAGCCATGACCTTCGGCTCATCGATACCGGGATCGCAATCACGCCCCCGGCCAACCTGCGCTGGATGCACGACGTCTTCGGCAACTCGGTTCTGGTGGCGAGCTTCGCGGATATGGCGAACGAACTCGTGTTCGAGTCGACCTTCGTCGCCGAGCACTACCCGGCTGACTACGATGTGGGCCTGGTCGAGGCCTACGCGGAGCGCCTTCCGTTCAGCTACGACGCCAGGGAAATGCCGGATCTGGCGCGCAGCACGGAGCGCCACTATTCTGATCCCGAGCATCAGGTCGACGCCTGGGTGCGCGCCGTGTGCGCGCAGGCCGGGAGCGACAGGACGCTGGACGTGCTGGTCGCCATCACCCACGCTATCAAGGGACAGTTCGTCTACCAGGCACGGGACGAGGAGGGCACCATGACCCCGATCGAAACCCTCCGCAGCGGCAGCGGGACCTGCCGCGATTTCGCCCTGTTCATGATGGAGGCCGTGCGCAGCCTTGGCCTGGCGGCCCGCTTCGTGTCCGGCTACCTCTACGACGAGTCGCTGCTCGGTGGCGAGAGTGGCATGGTCGGTGGCGGCGCCTCCCACGCCTGGGTGCAGGTCTACCTGCCGGGCGCTGGCTGGGTGCCGTTCGATCCGACCAACGCGCTCATCGGCGGGCGCAACCTGATCCGTGTCGCCATCGCCCGTGATCCCTCTTTGGCCGCCCCGCTCACCGGCAGCTTCGTGGGCCCCGCCGACGCCTACCTGGGCATGACTGTGGAGGTGACGGTGACCGTGGAGAGTCCCGCCGTGAGTTGAGCGCAGGCCGCTGCCCCGCCGATGTCGCGCCGCCGTCCGGTGAGACCTGCCCGGCGCGCCCTGTCCGGCGATGACGCCGCCCGTCGTCGAAGCGGTGGCCGTCCTCCCATCCAGCATGGTTGCGGCCATGCGCGGCGGCGATCCAGGCCCGCCCCCCCTTGTTGCCACGAACCAAATCATGCCCTTACCCAGTTTCGACCCCGCGAGCTACCCGTCACAACTGGCGGAGAAAGTGGCGCAGTTCAAGCGCAGCTTCGCGCCCTTTGCCGTCCCCGAGCCCGCCGTGTTCGCCTCCGCTCCGCTGCATTACCGGCTGCGCGCCGAATTCCGCATGTGGCACGAGGGCGGCCGGGTGGACTACGCGATGTTCGACCCCGCAGAGCCCAAGGAGGCGATCACGATCGATGACTTCCCGGCTGCAACGGAGTCGATCTGCACGCTAATGCCGCGCCTGCGCGAGCGCCTGCAGCGCAGCGAGACGCTCAAACGCAAGTTGTTCCAGGTGGACTTCCTCGCCACGCTGAGCGGCGAGCTGATGATTACCCTCATCTACCACCGGCCGCTGGACGAAGCCTGGGAAGCGGACGCACGGGAGCTGGCCGCGGAACTGAACGTGCAATTGATCGGACGCAGCCGCAAGCAGAAGATCGTGCTCGACCGTGACTGGGTGCTGGAGCAGTTCGAACTCGACGGCCGCATGCTGCGCTACCAGCAACTCGAGGGCAGCTTCACCCAGCCCAACGGGGGGGTGAATCGGCAGATGCTCGACTGGGCGCGCGCGCAGGCGAAGGGTCTGGGCGGTGACCTGCTGGAACTGTACTGCGGCAACGGCAATTTCACCGTTGCGCTGGCGCCGCTGTTCGAGCGCGTGCTCGCCACCGAGGTCAGCAAGTCCTCGGTGCGCGCCGCCCACTACAACCTCGAAGCCAACGGCATCGACAATGTCGCCATGGTGCGCATGTCGAGCGACGAGATCAGCGGTGCGCTCGCCCGCACGCGGGAATACCGCCGCATGAAGGAGATCGACCTCGACGGCTACCGCTTTTCGACGCTGTTCGTCGATCCGCCGCGCAGCGGTCTGGACTTGCCCACACTCGAACTCGCCGCCGGCTTCGATCGCGTCCTGTACATCTCGTGCAACCCGCAGACCCTGCAGGAAAACGTCGCCGCGCTGCAGGCCACCCACGCCATCGGTGCTGCGGCGGTGTTCGATCAGTTTCCGTACACCCACCATCTGGAGGGCGGGCTGCTGCTGACGCGGCGCTGAGCGCGGGCCGCCTGCCGCACCAACGCTGCGGCTAAAGCCGCGTCAGCAGGAACAGGCCGGTCAGGATCAGGGCCGCACTCGCCGTGCGCGAGACCGCGCGTGCGCCGGGAAACACCTTCTCGACCAGCACGAAGGCGGCGATGAGTGCGACCCAGACGAGGTTCATGACGCCGGCGACGAAAAGCAGCAGCATCAGCGCCCAGCAGCAACCGACGCAATAGACACCGTGCTCGAGGCCCATCCGGAATGCCCCGCCCGGGCCTGGGCGCCAGCGTGTCATGAAGAAAGCGAGCGGATTCCTGCACTTGCCCAGGCAGGTCTCCTTGAGCGGCGTCAATTGGTACACGCCGGCGGCGATCAGCGCCGAGGCGCCCAGCCCGGCGCTTGCGGTCGCCATTTCCGCCGTCAGCAGCGACGCATGCTCGAGCAGGGCCTGCAGCAGCGTCGCTGCGGCGCTGAAGGCGGTCCAGGCGAAGAGATAGCCGGCGGTGAAGATCCACACGCCCGGCAGCAGTTTTCCGCGCGCCCCATTCTTGCGCACCAGGCTGCCGTACAAGACGATGGCCGGTGCCGCGCTCGGCAGCATCATGGCCGCCATCATCACCGTCCACATGATGAAGGTGAGGACGAGCGCGCCCGGGTCGGCGACGCGGGACATCGAGGCCATCGCCATCGATGCATGGTCCATGCCCGCCGCGCTGTGCCAGAGATAGAGCCAGGACAGCGCGACAACGGCGGCGAGGCCGCCGATCGCGATCCTGCGATCCTGGCGCAGCACCGCCTCGATGCCGCCGTGAGGCATGGCGGGCGCGCCTAGCCCGTCCATGCAAATGGCGCGAAGTGGCCGTTACGCGTGCCGCTGGTGTCCTTCCAGTCTATGCCGAAGGCATTGAAGATGCTGCGCGTCGCCTTCGCCAGCCCCAGCCGGGCATTCACCGGATGGACGGTGTTGTCCAGATACAGCGGCTCGTCGGGGCGCCCGCCGGCAATGCCCTCGCAGGCCTGGTCGACGAGCTCGCCGGCCTTCACGGCGAAGTTCATGCCGTTCATCTCGAAGCTGATCGGCCGCTTTTCCACCCCCGCCATTCGACCCACCAGCGGCCCCAAAGCAGCCATCGGGCCGCCGGCCGCGCCGGTGGCGATGGCGCTGATGGCCTCGACCTGGGCGTCGGACGCGCGCTCGTCGACAATCAGGCCCACCGTGATGTCGCCCTCGGCCATCGCCTTGGGCGAATGCATGATGACGATGAAAGACAGGCCGTCGAGCTTGACGCCGTCCTTGTCGCCCTTGTCGATGCGCATCGCAATGGCGGCCTTGCAGTCGCCTTCGGTCGGGCGCGCCGTGAGATTCGACGACGCGCAGGGGCACAGATAGGTGCAGTTGCACGTCTCCATGTATTGGCCTTCGATTTTCCAGGCAGCCATGATTATCTCCTCTTCGCATTGCGGGCCATCGCAGTCGGCATGTCACGGCTGCAGCAGCAATCGCCTTCACTTGCGTAACCCTGCTCGATCAGGCTCGGGATCGCGGGCCATATGTAGCGCCCGGGCCGTTCCCGATCCTCCTCGAATCTGCGCGTGTGCACGTCTGGAGGGCTGCAAAAGGGAAACATCCGGCGACCGTCTTAACCCTAGTTGGTGCGCAGGCCGCGGTCAATCTGCGGGTACCCGCGCCGGGGCGCCGCCCGGCCGGCGGGCAAGGGCCCGGAACCTCAGGGTCAGAAGCGCAGCCCGAACACCAACTGCCCGAGCAGCACGAACAGGCCGAAGGACACCACG
>JBFGZP010000074.1:0-12263 GCA_041586695.1 Thauera sp. | reverse complement strand
TGCCGATGCCGACGAAGTGGATGCCCAGTTCGCTGCGGTGGTTGTGGCGGATCAGCCAGTTGAGGATGAGGCCGGTGCCCAGCAGCATGCCGGCGGCACTGCTCAGGCCGGCGACGAAGCGCGACAGCGCCCACACGGTGAGGTCGGTGCTCAGGCCCATGAGCACGGTGCTGAGGACGGCCACGACGAGGCCGATGCGGTAGAGGCGATCCTTCAGCACGAGATCGCTGATCGAGGCGGCGACCATCGCGCCGCACAGATAGCCTGCGTAGTTGATCGCCGCCAGCCAGCCCGCCTCGGCAACACCGAGCCCGGCCTGCTGCTGCATCACCGGCAGCAACGGCGTGTAGGAAAAGCGGGCGACGCCCATCGTCAGGAGCAGGCTGAAGATACCGGCGCTGAGTACCTTGAGTCGTTCTCTTTGTTCGCTCATCGGCTTTGGTTGTGCGCCCTTGTTGTCGGGTTCAGGGGTTTGGCGCCAGCGTATCGAGCGGAACCGGCGTCGTCCGCCCGACCGCCTTGACCAGGATCCGGTAGATGTCGAGATCGAAGCTCGGGCGGCCCGAAGCCAGGATGTCCTCGATCGAGGTTTCGTCCTCCGCCGCGCCGAGGTAGCGCCAGGCATCCACCACGTGCATCGTCCGGCCCTCGCGGATGCCGATCGGCCCGTCGTGCGGCCAGCTCTCCACCTTCATCGCATGCAGCGCCTCGATCAGGCGGATGGCATGCGCCTGGGCGGACTCGTGGCCGCTACAGGCGCCACGGCAGCGCTTGAGCTGGAAGGCGAAACAGCGCTCGCCGGGTACATGTCTTTCCAATCCCAGCAGCGGGGGGCACAGCGCGTGCTCGGCCGCGAGTGTACGCAGGCGCTTGATGGCCTCGCGGCGACTGCGGAACAAGCCGTACAGGCTGTCCTGCCGGCCGAAGTCGAGCTCGCCGGCGTGCACGAGCTCGAGATGCCGGTCGCCGACGAGATCCGGGCTCAGGCGCCAGGTGCACAGCTCGCGGCTGCGGCGCAGGCGACGGTTGTGCGTCGGCTGCAGGCGCTTGATCAGTTCGGCTTCCCTGAGCAGGGCGCCGAGCTCGCCCCCGGTCTCGATCCAGTCGATCCGGCGCACCTGCTGGCTCAGGCTCAGTTCGCGGTCGCTGAGGTGGTCGGCACTGAAATGGGACAGCACCCGCGTGCGAAGCCGGGTGCTCTTGCCGATGTAGAGCGGCAGGTCGTTCTCGCCATAGAACAGATAGACGCCAGGCACGTCCGGCATGTCGTCCATCTGCCGGGCATCGACGTGCGGCGGCAGGCTCGACTGGCCGATGAGTTCGCGCACCGCCTCGTCGATGCGACCGGGCGGGAAGAGCTCGTGCAGGCGCTGCCAGAACTGCCACAGCAGATGGGCGTCGCCCAGCGCCCGATGACGTTCGCCGACGCCGAGGCGGTGGCGCTCGATGAGATGATCCAGGCTATGACGGCGGTGCCGCGGGAACAGGCGGCGGGACAGCTTCACCGTGCACAGCACGCGCGGGCGCATGTCCAGGCCGATGCGGCGAAACGCCGCACGCAGGTGACCGTGGTCGAAACGCGCGTTGTGGGCGACGAACAGCCGCCCGTCCAGACGGTCGAGCACGGTGTCGGCGAGCTCGGCAAAGCCCGGCGCACCGGCCACCATCTCGTTCGAGATACCGGTCAGGCGCTCGATGTGCTCCGGGATCCGCATCGCGGGCCGGACCAGGCTGGACCATTCGCGCACGCCGTCCTCATCGACTTCGATGATGCCGATTTCGGTGATCGATTCGCGCTGCGCCGGCCCACCCGTGGTCTCGATATCGACGAAGGCGAAGCCGTTCGGAAGGAAGCTCGGCAGGCGAGGCACGGGGCAGCTTCAGCGCTTGCGCGGAGCGAGCTTCTCCGCCGTGTTTTCCAGCGCCGACCATGACCCGCCGTGAGCGAAATAGGCGGTCATCCAGGCCGGCTGCGGGCCTTCGCCGGACCAGGTCATGTTGCGGTTGGCGGGGTGCATGTACTTGATGGGTGGCGGGGCAGGGGGCTCGACCGGCGGCAGGGCGAGGGCGACGGCCGCCTCGAGCAACTTGAGCGGCGGCGCGGCTTCGGCATCCGTTGCTTGGGCCGCGAGGACCGCGGCGACCCGCTTCACCCGCTTGCGGGCGACGGCGGCGCCGTCTTCCGGCGCGGAAACGGCAGTGACAGGGCTGCCCTGGGACGGCTGCGGGCGTTCCGCCTCTTCTGCCGCGCTTATCGCCGCCGCTATGTCGTGCAGCAGCGCCTCGAGCTCGGGCGTGGAGTAGTCACGGAGGGAAAGGGGCATGGGGGCTTCGTGGACGGTGCGGCTCGAGCCGTCAAGTGTACTGGGTCGGCAATCGCTTGCAAGAAAAGCTTGCGCGGACCCGGCGATCGACAGCCGACGCCAGTACGACACGGCAGCCGGCACCGCGGCCCGCGTCAGGAAACGTCGGGAATGCCGTGTCGATGTTCTTCGCGATAGGCGGCATGCAATCCGGCCTCGTCGCGCCAGAAGAAGGCGGCTTCGAGATAGCGCGGCCATCGCGACGGGCCGGTCGGGCTGCCGAGGAAGCGGGCGGCGGTTGCGGCGACGAGGATGTCGTGGGTAACGAAGACGTGCAGGCCGGGAGCATCCACGGCAACCGCGAGCATGTGCCGGACAAGGGTGCGCGCGCCCACGTCGGCAGGCGCGGTACCGGGCAGGGGATCATTGGTCGTCACCAGGTGCTCCATGATCCCCAGGCTGCCGAGCGTCTCCCAGTTCTTCCACGCAAGCTGCGCATCCAGCACGTAGGCGCCCGGGTCGCCGAGAAAGCGATCGGGGACGATCTCCAGGCTCGAGACCGCCGCCTCGCGCAGGATCTCGGCCGTGTGCACACAACGCTGGACGGGGCTGGAGTGAAGCGTTCGCAGGCGTCCTCGCAGCGCCGCACCGAACTCGCGCGCCAGGCGCACGCCGGTGTCGTTGATCGGTCGTGCATAGCCGATGTCCCCGGGCGCGAGTTCGTCGCGCACCGAATGGCGCACGAGGAGCGCGACCGGCCGGTCCGCAGGCACGTCGTCGAGCCACCGGCGCGTGGATGCTGGAATGGATCGCTGTATGTCGTCAGTCATCGTTTCACCGGGATCTCGACCACGAGGTCCGTGGGGCGGCTCGGCCGCGCCCGCCAGGTCTAGGCGGTCGGACCGATTGCGGCCATATAGCGCGCCACGTAGTCGGCGAAGCTGCCTTCTTGCTCCTGCTCCATCTGCGCCTGCCTGGCCAGCGAGTCGCGTGCAGCCTGCTCGAAGGCGTGCTGTGCACCGGCCTCCAGCGGACGGCCGCGGAACCAGGCGGCATGAAGTCCGGATTGCCGCATGGCGAAGTCGAAGAAGCCGAGCTTGTCCGCACGCATGGTGTGCAGGACCCGTGCCGATGGGGTCAGCCCCGGATCGTGCAGCTTGGCGCGCTGGGCATGCAGGGCCTGTCGGTGCAACTCGCCGCCATGGGCCGCATCGAGCAGCACCGCGCACGGTGCCAGTTGCTCGAGCAGGGCCAGTCCCCAGGTCGTCAGTTCGCGCGCCTGACCATACTCCTGCAGCACCAGGCCCGGGCGGCGGCCCTCCTTGACCGTGACGGCGAAGTTGGCAGTGCACTCGCGGCATTCCTCGCCCGGCATGTCCGGGCTCTCTTCGAGCGCACAGTAGAGCAGGAAGGCATCGAGGAAGCGCGCGGCGTCGAGATCGATGCCCAGCGGCAGGAAGGGATCGATGTCGAGGCAGCGCACCTCGACGTACTGGACGCCGCGCCCTCCCAGCGCCTGGATCGGGCGCTCGCCGGAGCGTGCGACGCGCTTGGGGCGGATGCTCGAGTAGTACTCGTTCTCGATCTGCAGCACGTTGGTGTTGAGCTGCAACCACTCGCCATCCTGCTGCGTGCCGATCGCCACGTAGGGCGGGTAGGGCGTCGATACCGCGCAGCGCAGGCTGCCCAGGTAGCTATCCAGGGTGTTGTAGCAGGGCTGGATACTGGCCTGGGCGTTGTTCTGGTAGCCCAGGTCGCTCATGCGCAGGCTCGTCGCCCACGGCAGGTAGAGCGTGCCGTCGTCGAACGGTTCGAGGTCGTGCAGGCGGTTCCTGAGGAAGGTGCCGCAGACCGCCGGCGACGCACCGAAGAGGTACATCAGCAGCCAGCTGTAGCGGCGGAAATTCCGGATCAGCGCGACATAGCGCGCCGACTGGTAGTCCTGTGCCGTCCGGGTGTCGCCCTCGGCCTGCTGCAGCAGGGGCCAGAGCGCCTCCGGCAGGGAGAAGTTGTAGTGGATGCCGGCAATGCACTGCATGGCCTTGCCGTAGCGCACGGCCAGCCCCTTGCGATAGACATGCTTGATCTGCCCGATGTGGCTGCTGCCGTAATGCGCGATCGGGATCTCGGCCTCGTCCGGCAGCATGCACGGCATCGAGTGCGACCACAGCTGCTCCTCGCCCAGGCACGAGTACGTGTAGCGGTGGATGGCATCGAGCTCGTCGAGGGTGCGCGCCGGGTCTTCCTCGGCGGCGGTGATGAATTCGAGCAGCGCTTCGGAATAGTCGGTGGTGATCTGCGGGTGTGTCAGGGTCGAACCCAGGGCCTGCGGGTGCGGGCTCAGGGCCAGATGGCCGGCCGGGTCGGTGCGCAGGTTTTCCTTTTCCACGCCATGCCGGCAGTGGCGGAGCAGATCGATCTGCCCGGCGCTGTCGAGCAGGGCCAGGCGGCGAGAAAGGAGCTTGGTCAAGAGTCGGATTCCTGTTCAGGGAAACATGGGGCTAGAGGGCCGATAAACTAACACTTGCAGCACTCGCCGGGACACCCCCTTGTGCCGATCCGGACGGGGAGCCGCCGTGTCGCGCGTATCTGCGACCGAACCTGATCGCGTAAGCAGGGCGTCAATGACGCGGTGGCGATCACGGGGCCTTGCCCCTGTCGTGGCGTCCCGCCCGCGACGGGGCGGTCAGCGCGCGGCGAGAAAAGCCTTGAATTCGAGCGCGCTGCGCTTCGGGGTGCGTCGTTGGGTTTCATAGTCGACGTGTACGATGCCGAAGCGCCGCTCGTAGCCGAA
Source organism: Thauera sp. (assembly GCA_041586695.1). Classification (GTDB taxonomy): domain Bacteria; phylum Pseudomonadota; class Gammaproteobacteria; order Burkholderiales; family Rhodocyclaceae; genus Thauera. The sequence continues at coordinate 7,166 of JBFGZP010000074.1, read as the reverse complement.
GGCCCATTCGAAGTTGTCCATCAGCGACCAGACGAAGAAGCCGCGCACGTCGACGCCGGCCCTCATCGCGCGCGCCACGGCGGCGAAGTGCCGGTTCAGGAAGGAGACGCGCTGCGCATCGCTGACCTCGCCATCGACGACATGGTCGTCCGAGGCCATGCCGTTCTCGGTGATGTAGATCGGTGGCAGACGCGCATAGTCGCCCTTGAACTGGCGCAGCAGCTCCTCGAGACCTTGCGGATAGACTTCCCAACCCATCTGCGTGCGCTCGACGCCGGCGAGGGGCGCCTCGACGAAGCCGTGAGCGCCATCGCTGCGCACGTTGCTGCGCGAATAGTAGTTGATGCCGAGAAACTCGAGCGGGCGGCCGATGATGTCCATGTCGCCCGCGAGCACCAGCGGCTCGCTGCCGGGCCACAATCGTTGCAGGTCGGCGGGGTAGCGACCCTCGAGCAGTGGGTCGAGCACCCAGGCGTTTTGCTGCACCTCGTACAGATGTGCGGCGTCGCGGTCGGCCGGTGTGGCGCCGTCGCTCGTGCCGCGGCCAACGTTGGCCACGATGCCACGCCGCGCGCCCGGGTCGTTGGCCTCGAGCACCGGCAGGGCGAGCCCATGGCCGAGCAGCAGGTGGTGCATCGCCTGTCTGGCGTAGCGGATATCGGCGAGGCCGGGCGCGTGATGGCCGGTGCCGTAGCCGAGGAAGGCGGAACACCAGGGTTCGTTCAGGGTGGCCCAGGCGGTAACACGGCCCTTCAATTCGCGGCTGACCAGATCGGCGTACTCGGCGAAGCGGTACGCCATGTCGCGGTTCAGCCAGCCACCACGGTCCTCGAGGTGCTGGGGCAGGTCCCAGTGGTAGAGCGTGACCATGCGCTCGATGCCCTTCGATTCGAGTCGTTCGAGCAGACGCTTGTAGAAGTCCAGCCCTGCTGCGTTCGGGCGCCCGGCCTCGTCCATCACGCGTGGCCAGGCGATCGACAGGCGATAGGCGTCTACGCCGAGCGAAGCGATCAGGTCGACGTCGTCGGACCAGCGGTGATAGTGGTCACAGGCCACGGCGCCGGTATCGCCATGCAGCACCTTGCCGGCTTGGGCCGAGAACGTGTCCCAGATCGACGGCAAGCGGCCGCCTTCATCGACAGCGCCCTCGATCTGGTAGGACGCGGTTGCCACGCCCCAGGCGAATCCCGCTGCCGCCATCGGGGAGTCGGGCGGCGGCGCAAGGCGTTGGGGGTGCTCATCGACGGACATGATTGCGGCCTTCCTCGTTCGCGGTGGCGGATGCAGTAGAGCGGGCTCCGTGTGCAGGCGTGATTGTAGAGGCGAAACCCGGACGCATCGGCGTCTAGGCGTACAGCGGACGCGCACAATCAGGATTCGCACCGACGACCCGCTCGCACCGTTTTGCGGGGCTCGATGCCATGCCTCTCGGTTCATTACGGCCACTAATGCGAGGGTCAAAATTACTTGTTTGCTGCATTGCATTATGAGCGGTAATGTTGTAGCCGAGAGTCAGGAGAGGGAAATGGAGCACCGCTCCAGCTGACTTTGGTGCAGCGCACTATGCCATTCCGGCTTGTCACTGCATCGATCGGGCAAGTGCCCATCGCACCCCTCACCACTTATTGATTGCGAGGCAACTGAAATGTCTGGAATATTCGAAGCACTGAACAATAGCTTTACCCGTTTCATGACCAATGCCGCCCGGAATCGGCTGCGCCACAATCTTCTTTCGCGTAGCGATCGCTTTCTGGACGATATCGGCGTGAGTCGCGAACTTCTGGAGGAAGGTGTCGGCGCCTGGCCATGGAAGACGGATGATGCGCCGGAGCCCGCTCTCAAGCTCATGACCGCTTCTGCCGGTGCCGGCAAGAACATCGAGCGCGCCAACGGGCGTGAGTTGCGCAACAGCGGCCACCTGCTGGCAGCCTGATCCCGGGCGCGGAAGGCCGGCCGCTTCCCGACATCCGCTCGCAGCATCGCTCGCGCCGGGTTGCGGCTGTTCGCTCAAGCGCCATCGCGGCTGTGTCAGTGCCGCGCCGATCCGGCAGAATTCGCTCACGGCCGTCGGCGGCTTCGTGTCACGAGGGCGGGCACCGAGCGTGTTGCTGTGTGAGGCGACCGGATGGAACTGCTCAAGATCACAGCGCTGTTCGCCTTGACTGCGCTGGCCGAAATCGTCGGCTGCTATTTGCCCTGGCTGGTGATCCGTCAGGGCCGCAGCGCCTGGCTGCTTGTTCCCGCGGCCTTGTCCCTGGCCCTGTTCGCCTGGCTGCTGACCCTGCATCCAACGGCCGCCGGTCGCACCTACGCGGCCTATGGCGGCATGTACATCGTCATGGCCCTGCTGTGGTTGCGCTGGGTCGATGGCGTCGCGCTCACCCGCTGGGATGGCGCAGGGGCCGCGCTTGCGCTGCTCGGCATGGCGATCATCGCCCTTCAACCGCCGGTCGACGCCTGAGCGCAAGCCCCCCGATCTGCGGGACTGCGCTGCCACTCCCCGCGGCCCGGGCACGCACTGCACGAACTCACTGAACGAAAAATCGCGCCTTCAATTCGTCCAGCCCCAGCGTCTCCAGCAAGCTCGTCAGCCGCTCGCGCGCGGCGCGGCGCGGGCGGTCGGCGTATTCCGCGACGATGAGTTCGTTCTTCATCGAATGCTCCCAGCCGATCAATTCGGTTACCGTCACCGTGTAGCCATGCGCCTCCAGTTGCAGGCAGCGCAGCACGTTGGTGAGGTGGCTGCCGAATTCGCGCGTGTGTATCGGACGCCGCCACAGTTCGCTCAGCGGCTGCGCCAGCATCTGCTGCTTTCCCGCATTGAGGTGGCGTGCCACCTCGGCCTGGCAGCAGGGCACGAGCACGATGCTGCGCGCGCCTTTGTGCAGGGCGAAGTGGATCGCATCGTCCGTGGCGGTGTCGCAGGCGTGCAGCGCGGTGACGATATCGACGCTGTCGGGCACGGCCGGTGCGCCGATCGCTTCGGCCACCGACAGGGCATGAAAGCCCATGCGCTCGAAGCCCAGCCGGGAGGCGAGAGCGGCCGATTTCTGCACCAGCTCGGCGCGGGTCTCGATGCCGTGGATGAACGAGGCCTCCGGGCGATCCTTGAAGAACAAATCGTAGAGGATGAAACCGAGGTAGGACTTTCCGGCGCCGTGATCGACCACCGTCGCCGCGCGGCCGCCCTCGGTGGCCGCCGCGAGCAGGGGCTCGATGAAGTGGTAGAGGTGATAGACCTGCTTGAGCTTGCGCCGGCTGTCCTGGTTGAGCTGGCCGTCGCGGGTCAGCAGATGCAGCTCCTTCAGCAACTCGACCGACTGGCCGGCACGGACTTCGGGCGGAAGCCCGGCTTCCCGGGCGGTCGTGCCCACGGTATCGGGGGCGGGGCGGCGTTTTCTCATGATCGGCTTCGGCGGGGGCAGGGAGCGGCGCAGCGGCCAATACGGCCTCCGGGATGCGCCTGAGCCCCGATCTTATTCGATGTGCCGTTCGCCTCCGAACGCCGTCGCCGCATTTCGCGAAAACGGCCCGGGCGTATCGTTGTCCAATTGCCAATTCAACCGCACGGGGCCTCCCGGCATGCTCACCACTCCCTTCATCGCCGCGCACGCGGCCGCGCCCCACTGGCGCCAGGCGCTGGACCGCTGTCTCGACCAGCTGACGCAGGAAAAGAAAGCGCACGCGGCGGGGCAGGGCGAGCCGCCCGACTACACCCTCGGCTGGTGCTACCTCACCGATCATTTCGCCGATGTCGCCGAGGATATCGTCGCCGAGTTGCAGCGGCGGCTGCCGGGGGTGTCCTGGGTCGGGACGGTGGGCATCGGAATTGCCGCGGGCGGGGTGGAGTACATCGACCAGCCCGCCATGGTGTTGATGCTCGCGCCGCTCCCGCGCGCGGCCTTCCGCCTGTTCTCGGGCCGGCAGCCGCTGCGTACCGGGGCCGACGGCTTCCACGCGCACACCGCGCTCGTGCACGCCGACGGCAGCACCCCGGATCTGCAGGAACTGCTGCCGGAACTGGCCGAGCGCACCGCAACCGGTTATCTCTTCGGCGGCCTGTCTTCGGCGCGCACGCGTACGCTGCAGATCGCGGACGCCGTGCTCACCGGCGGCCTGTCGGGAGTGGCCTTCAGCGAAGAGCTCGGTATCGTGTCCCGGGTGACGCAAGGCTGCCAGCCGGTCGGGCCGCTGCGCAGCGTCTCGTCGGCGGAAAACAACATAGTCATCACGCTCGACGACCAGCCGGCCCTGGCCTGCGTGTTGGAGGATCTGGGCCTGGACCAGGACCTGCCTGTCGAGGAGGCGGCCGAGGCGCTGTCCTCCACTTTGGTCGGGCTCCGCCGCGCGAGCGAGGACGCGTTCGGCGCTCGCGGGCGCTTTGGCCCCGACACGCTGGTGCGGCACATCATCGGCCTCGATCCCAACGCCCGCGTACTCGCAATCGGCGACGCCGTCGAGCCCGGCACGCAACTCGCCTTCTGCAGGCGTGACCCCGAGGCGGCGCTGGCGGACCTGGTTAGGATTGCCACCGAGATCCGCGACGAGCTCGCGACCAGCGGCCAGCGTGCAGCCGGCGCCGTCTACGTGAGCTGCAGCGGCCGCGGCGGGCCGCATTTCGGCACCCCGAGCGCCGAGCTCATCGCCATCCGGGAAGTGCTCGGCAAGCTCCCGCTGGCAGGCTTCTTCGCCGGCGGCGAGATCGCGCGTGACCGGCTCTATGGCTACACCGGCGTGCTGACCGTGTTCGCCATGCAGGCAGCCGCAGCGCGATAACGTGGCGGGACGACGATCAGGTCTCGTGCAAGCTCAAGCCGAGACCTCCTTCCAGTGCAGGCTGAGGATGGCGCCGCCCAGCCCTGCAAGACCGAGCAGGATTATCGTCGCCTGCACCGACACCGTCGCCGCCAGGCCCCCGAGCAGGCCGGTGACGAGGAGCAGGGCGCCGATCACCGAATTGCTCACGGCGACGTAATCGGTGCGCTTGTTGCCCTCGGCCATATCCACCAGGTAGGTCTTGCGCCCGAGTCGCACCCCGGCGTGCGCGACGCCCAGGCCGAAGAAGGCGATCGGATAGAACCACTGCGCCGACTGCGTCGACATGTCCAGCCAGGACCACAGCGCCACCGCCAGGGTCAGCACCGCGGCCAGGGCGCAGGCGGTGGCGAACACCTGACGGCTGGAGCGGTCGGCCCAGCGCCCCCACATCGGCGAACTGACGAGGCCGGCGAGCCCTTCGACGGCGATGAAGATGCCCAGCAGCGAGACGGCGTCGCCGAGTTCGTCGCGGGCGAGCGCGACATAGAAGGGCGCTGCCAGCCCTGAGCCCATCGCCAGTGCCCGGGCGATGACGAAGCGGCGGAACGGTGGGTCTTCACGCAGGATCGAGAGCTTCGCGAGCGCCTCGACCACGCCGTTGGCGCCGCCCTCGGTTGCACCCGGCTCTTCGACGATGCGGCCGAATGCCCACGCCGCCAGGAACCACAGCGCCGCGCCCCCGAGCAGCAAGGTCGCGTACAAGCCCACCGACCCCTCGTCCCTCATCGCGCCGAGCCCAAGCCCGACGCCCAGGGCGGCGAGCCCCGAGGCGGCGCTGATCCAGCCCGAAAGCCGCCCGCGACGGGTCTTCGGGATGGTCTTGCCCTGCACATCCTTGTACGCAACCGAGCATGCACCGCGCGCGAGGCTGAACACCACCACCAGCGCGATCACCGCCGCCCCTGCACTCGCACCGCGCAGCGCGAACGCCACCCAGCCCAGCGCAGCCAGACACAGGCCCTGGATCGCGCCGCCCCACACCCACACCCATTTGCGCAAGGGCAGGCGGCGGACGGCCGCGCCGATCAGCATCTGCGGCAACATCGAGCCCGATTCGCGGATCGGCACCAACAGGCTCAGCATCCACGCCGGCGCGCCCAGCTGCAGCAGCAGCCAGGGCAGGGTGGTCTTCGCGCTGGCGATGCGATCGGCGACGTTGCCCAGGCTGTTGGCAAGCAGCGTGCGAAAGAAGTTGCCCGGCGTCTCCCGGCACGCCTCCTCGCTGATGGCCTTGCATACTCGCCCTTCGTCGTCCTCCGCGAGTCGCTCGTAGAGGCTCTCCATCCATTCGGGGTGACGGGTCGTTTTCGTGGCGGTATCGGACATTGGCGGAAAAAGCTGCAGGACGGTGAATGAGTTTCCGAGGCTAGCCTAAACTGGGATCGCTTTCCGCCCTTCGCCGGCTAACGCATCAAGGCATTCATGCAAGCACCCATCCGTATCGCGTTGCTGACCCTGCTGTGCCTCGTGCGACCATCGGTGGCGCAGGAAATCGGCCACGTTCCGCAGCTCAGGACCATCCCCGCGGGCCCCTTCATTTCGGGGTCCGACGCACGGGAGCGCGAGACGGCCTACCGGCTGGACGAAATCGCCTATGGGCACGGCGTGACGCGCGAGCAGCGCTGGTACGAGGACGAGCCCGAGCGGCAAGTCGACACCCTGCCCCGGTACGAGATCACCGTCACGCCGATCACCAATGCCCAATACCAGGCCTTCATCACGGACACCGGCCACCGCCAGCCCGATGTGAGCGAATCGAGCTGGAACGACTACGGCCTGATCCACCCCTATGCGCTCACCCGCAGGCACGCATGGACTGGCCAGAGACCGCCGGCCGGGCGTGAGCTGCACCCGGTCGTGCTCGTCAGCTACGACGATGCCGCGCGCTACGCGGACTGGCTGAGCCGCAAGACCGGGCAATCCTGGCGGCTACCCGCGGCGCCGGAATGGGAAAAGGCGATGCGCGGCACCGACGGCGCCCTGTTCCCATGGGGCGACGATTTCGATCCCGAGCGATTGAACAGCCACGATGCGGGCCCGCTGGATACCGTCGAGGTGGGCCGGTTCGCACGCGGCGCAAGCCCGTTCGGCGTGCTCGACGGCGCGGGTCAGGTGTACGAATGGATCGCCAAGCCCGCGGACACGCAACGCGCGTGGGTGAAAGGCGGCTCGTGGGACGACAAGGGCTGCGGCGTGTGCCGCCCGGCCGCGAGGCATTCGCGGCCGATCGACATCAAGCACATCCTGATCGGCTTTCGCCTGGTGCGCGAGCCGTGGCCGCGCTGACGAATGCAAGGGCGACGTGCCGTGTCCAATGCCTGATCAGGATGCGCCGCGCGCGCGTACGG
>JBFGZP010000073.1:0-12330 GCA_041586695.1 Thauera sp. | reverse complement strand
GCTGTACGAGCACTACCTCAAGGACCATCCTGCCCCCGAGGATTGCGAGTTCTACATGTGCGGGCCGCCGATGATGAACGCCGCAGTGATCAAGATGCTGCTCGACCTCGGCGTGGAGCGCGAGAACATCATGCTCGACGATTTCGGCGGTTGATCCGGCATTCTCCCTAGGGGCCAGCGCAACAGGCCTGCTCCGACGCGCCCGTTTGCCCGGCATCAGTGCCGGCCGAACGGGCTTTTTTCACGGTGCTGATCCGCGCTAAGCTGTCAGCCTCCGGCGCCGGCGTCCGCCGCCGCGCCCGACCCATCCAGGAGGAATCCAGAATGGCAGCAACCGCACTGCTCGACGTCGCCGATGGCGTTGCCACGATCACCTTGAATCGTCCGGACGCGCTCAATGCGTTGTCGGCCGAAATGATGAAGGACCTTTCCTCCGCCGTGCACGATCTTGCCGGGCGCAAGGATGTCGCCGTGGTGGTCGTCACCGGCGCAGGGGACCACTTCATGGCCGGCGGTGACCTGAAGGACTTCTCGCGCAACCTGCACCTGTCGCGCGAGGCCAGGCTCGCCACCTTCAAGGCCATGATCGTGCAGTACATCAACCCCACCGTGGAGATGCTGCAGGGCTTGCCGCAGCCCGTCGTCGCCAAGGTTCGCGGCGCCTGTGCCGGTTTCGGGCTGTCGCTGATGGCGGGCTGCGATCTGGCGCTGAGCGCCGACAACGCCACCTTCACCACGGCGTATTCGGCGATCGGCCTGTCCGGGGACGGCGGCGCTTCCTACTTCCTGCCGCGCATCCTCGGCCGGCGCAAGTCCGCCGAGCTCTTGCTGTTGGGTGACCGCTTCGACCCGGCGGAGGCCTTGCGAATCGGCTTGATCAATCGCGTCGTCGCGGCCGACGCGCTCGATGCCGAGGTCGCAAAGCTGGTGGCCCGCCTCAAGGGCGGGCCGCGTCATGCCTATGGCGAGATCAAGCGCCTGCTGGCGGACTCGCACGACAATCAGCTCGAGACGCAACTGCAGAGCGAGGCCGAGGCCTTTGCCCGGTGCAGCGCCACGAACGACTTCGCCGAGGGGGTCACGGCCTTCCTCGAAAAGCGCAAGCCGCACTTTCGCGGCGCCTGATCTGCCTGCCTAGCGCGACAGCCGGTAGGCGATCAGTCCCAGCCATTCGTGCAGGGCGAACCATCCGGCGTAGGCGGTGTTCTGGCTTGGCAGCAGGGTGAGAGCGCGATCGCCCGTCTCGCCGCCCCCCAACCAGGCCGTCGGTGCCGCGATGACGTCCAGGCCCTGGGCCTCGAACTCCGCGCGCGCACGCGCCATATGTGCCGCATGGGTGACGAGCAGGATGCGTTCGACGCCGGCAGCCCGCAATTGCACGGCGGAGAACTGCGCGTTCTGCCGCGTGTCGCGTGAGGCCGTTTCGATCCAGCGCACCGGAACGCCGAAGTCCTGTTCCAGCGTGGCCTTCATCAGTTCGGCCTCGGGCAGGTCACCGCTTGGCGCGCCGCCGCTCACCAGCACCGGCAGACCGGTCTGGCGTGCAAGGCGGGCGCCGTAGCGCAGGCGCTCGAGGCTCAGCCGGTTGACCGTTTCGCCGCCGAACTCCGGCGCATAGGTGCGCTTGCCGGCTCCCAGCACGACCACTGCCTGCGCGCGGCGGGCGGCATCGCGCGACAGCGTTGCCGCCGGCTCGAGCGCATCGACCAGCCAGCCGACCGTGAGCGGGGTGATCAGTGCCAGGTTGAGGGCCACACCGGTCCATGCGAGTGCCAAGCCGAAACGGCGATGGTGTCGCAACAGGGCGAGGCCGGGGATGATCAGCAGCAGGGGCAGCACGGGCGGCAGAAGCGCCACGGCGACAAGCTTCTTCAGCCAGAACAGCAACAGCGAGAGATCGAGTTCCATCGGGGTTTGTCGGCAGCGGGAGCGAACAGTATTATCGACGCATTCTCCACCGCCCGGTCCGCCATGCCTCTTCAAGCTCCCCTATCCGCTGCGTCCTGCCGTTTCGGGCTGCGCTCAGGGCGCCGGCGCGCGTGGAGCCGCTGATGGGCGTGCGCGAGGTCCTTTGGCTGGTGGTTGCACTGTTGCTGGCCTACGCTGCGATGCAGTTCTTTCGTGCGCTCGGCGCGGCCCGCGGCGCCCGTCCGGCGAAGGCGGCTCCATCGGGCAAACCGGACGAGGCAGCGCCCGCGCCCAAGCCCGAGCCGGTCCGTTCGAGCGCCATCGGCGTGAGCGACGACGTGCGACACGGCGGTATCGACCTGCGCGATGACGGGCCCGACGAACCGGCAGCCGATGCCGCCGATGAGGGATCCACGGACGATTTCGACTACGCGCCCGTCCTGCGTCCCCTTGCCGCGCCCGGGCCGGAAGTCTTCCAGCTCGAGCTCGAGGCGGGGCAGTTGCGGCGCGAGCTCGTGGCGCTTCAGGCTACGGTGGATGCGCAGCGGCACGAGATATCCGACCTGAACGGCGAAGTGCGGCGCCTGCGCGAGCAGCTCGAACGCGCTGAAGCAGCGCAATCCAGCAGCTCGCCCGAGTACAGCGAAGCGCTGGCGCTCGCGCGCCACGGCATGGGCGCGGACGTGATCGCGGCACGCTGCGGCATCACGGTGGCAGAGGCCGAGCTGGTGCTCTCGATTGCCGGTGGACGCGGGGGGTGAACATGGCGGGAAGCGAACCGGCGAAGAGCCCGGCCAGGGAGCAGCCGGCCGATGCGCCGCGGCGCGATCGGCCCATGCGCCGCGCCGGCATTGCCGTGGCCGCTGCCGTGGTCTTGATGGTGGTCGTGCTCGTTGTCGAGCAGGGCGGACGAGAAACCGCTGTGCCGCCGCCACCGACCGAGTCCCGGCTGGTGGCGCCTGAGGGGGATGAAGGCGTGGTGGCGCCTGAGGGGGATGAAGGCGGCGTCCCTGTCACCGGCAGTGCTGCAGGCGGTGCGGTGAGTGCGGTGGCGTCTCCCGCGTTGTCATCCGACGCGACACCTGGCGCCAGTCCCGCCGCGCCGGGGCCGGACTCGACGCCGGCGTCGGATGGAGACGCCAGCCCGGCCCCCGCCGCCCCTGCAGCAGACAGCGCGCTCGCCGCACCGACTACTCCGCCGGTCAGCCCGGCGCCGTCGCAGCCCGATCCTGCGTCGATCGCCGGCTACCGGATCCAGCTCGGCGTCTTCGACGTTCCGGCCAACGCCGAGACCTTGCAGCGTGAACTCGCTGCGCAAGGTTTGCCGGCTCACATCCAGAGCCGCGTGGTGCTCGGGCCCTTTTCGACGCGCGCCAAGGCGCAGGCGGCGCAGGCGGCCTTGCGCAAGGCCGGGCAGGCGCCCGGCATCCTGGTGCCCCCCCGTGGACGCTAGTGCCCGCGGCCGGCGGATTGCAGGGCGCAGGTCCCCAGACAATCACACAGCCGCTGCGGTCGCCCGGCTTGCCGGTTTAGAATGCAGGCTTGATCAATCGGGGATCCGTTCATGACTCGCACTATCGTTTCGACCACCAGGGCGCCCGCGGCCATCGGCACCTATTCGCAGGCCGTCAAGGTCGGCGACACCGTGTACATATCCGGCCAGATCGGCCTGGATCCGGTCACGATGCAGATGGCCGAGGGTTTCGATGCGCAGACGGCGCAGGTCTTCGACAACCTCAAGGCCGTGGCCGAGGCGGCGGGTGGATCGCTGGCCGATGCGGTCAAGCTCACGATCTTTCTTACCGACCTGTCGAACTTCGCCAAGGTGAATGAGGCGATGGCGCGCTATTTTGCCGAGCCCTATCCGGCGCGCGCCGCCGTAGGCGTCAAGGAGCTGCCGCGCGGCGCCGTCGTCGAGGCCGACGCCATCCTGGTGATCGGTTAGGCTCCGCGTTCCCGTTTCCCTTCCCGTTCCTGTCGCGGCCGCGCCGATTCGTCGGCCGGCCTGCCCGCTATTGCCCTCAGAAGCGCTGCCCTCCGTCGTCCCCCATTCCATCCCGGCCTCGCGCATGACGGGCGTCGGCGCGCAACTGGCGGGCCGGCTTGCCAGGCTCGACCTGCGCCGACCCGAGGACCTGATCCTGCACCTGCCGCTGCGCTACGAGGATGAGACCCGCCTGACGCCGATCGCCGCTGCGCGCGCCGGTTTTCCGGCGCAGATCGAGGGTGAGGTGAGCGCCTGCGAGGTGGTGCTGCGCCCACGCCGCCAGCTGGTGGCACGGATCCGCGATGCCTCCGGCGTGCTGGTGGCACGCTGGCTCAATTTCTACCCTTCGCAGCAGAAGCAGCTCGCCCCCGGGCACCGCGTGCGACTCTTCGGCGAGGTGCGCGGCGGCTTTTTCGGTGACGAGATGATTCATCCGCGCGTGCGCGTGGTCGAGGCGGGAGAGCCCCTTCCCGAGGCGCTGACGCCGATCTATCCGACGACGGCGGGCGTGGGGCAGGCGACGCTGCGACGACTGATCGATCGCGCGCTCGACAGCGTGGCGCTGGATGACCCGCTGCCTGCCGCGGTTTGCGAGCGGCTCGGTCTGCCGGTATTCACCGCTGCCTTGCTCGCGCTCCATCACCCCGCGCCGGAGGCCGATGCGGTCGCGTTGCAGAACCGCGAGCATCCCGCCTGGCGCCGCATCAAGTTCGACGAGTTGCTGGTGCAACAGCTGTCCCTGCGGCGCGCCTACAACGCGCGCCGTGCCCGTGCGGCCATCTGCCTGCCGCGGCGGGGACAATTGACCGCGGCGCTGGAGGCGCAGTTGCCTTTTCGCCTCACCGGCGCACAGCGCCGCGCGGCCGCGGAGATCGCCACCGACCTCGCCGCCGCCCACCCGATGCAGCGGCTGCTGCAGGGGGACGTCGGCAGTGGCAAGACCATCGTCGCCGCCCTGGCGATGCTGCAGGCGGCCGAGAACGGCTGGCAGGCGGCATTGATGGCGCCCACCGAGATCCTCGCCGAGCAGCACTACCGCAAACTGTCCGCGTGGCTGGCGCCGCTCGGGCTGGAGGTCGCGTGGCTGTCGGGCAGCCGCAGAAAGCGCGAGCGCGAGGCCGAACTGGCGCGCCTGCGCAGCGGCGAGGTGCTGCTGGCGGTGGGCACCCATGCGCTGATCGAGGATCCGGTCGATATGCCGCGACTGGCCCTGGCGGTGGTCGACGAACAGCACCGTTTTGGCGTCCGCCAGCGCCTGGCCCTGCGCGAGAAGACCAGCGGTGGCGGACGCGAGGGCCTGCGCCCGCACATGTTGATGATGTCGGCGACGCCCATCCCGCGTACGCTGGCCATGACGCACTATGCCGACCTCGACGTGTCGGTTCTCGACGAACTGCCGCCCGGGCGTGCGCCGATCCTCACCAAGCTGGTGTCCGAGGCGCGACGCGACGAAGTCGTCGGGCGGGTGCGCGAGGCCTGCGTCGGCGGACGCCAGGCCTACTGGGTGTGCCCGCTGATCGAGGAGTCTGAGGCGCTGCAACTCAAGACCGCGCTCGAGACCTTCGAGACACTCTCCGCCGCCTTGCCGGAGCTAAGGATAGGCCTGGTCCACGGCCGCCTCAAGGCGGACGAGAAGTCGGCGACAATGACGGCCTTCGCCGCCGGCGAGCTGGACGTGCTGGTGGCGACGACGGTGATCGAGGTCGGCGTGGACGTGCCCAACGCGAGCCTCATGATCATCGAGCACGCCGAGCGCTTCGGCCTCGCCCAGCTCCACCAGCTGCGCGGACGGGTCGGGCGCGGTACCGCCGAGTCGGCCTGCATCCTGATGTATGCCCAGCCGCTGTCCGAAACCGGCCGTGCCCGCCTGAAGGTGATCTACGAGAACACCGACGGCTTCGCGATCGCGCGCGAAGATCTGCACATCCGCGGCCCGGGTGAGTTCGTCGGCGCGCGCCAGAGCGGCCTGCCATTGCTGCGCTACGCCGACCTCGAGGCCGATGCCGAGCTGATCGAGCCCGCCCGTGAGCTCGCCGAGCGGCTGCTGGCCGAGGCGCCGGCGGCGGCGGACCGGCTGATGGCGCGCTGGCTGGGTGGGCGCGAAGCGCTGCTGCGGGCCTGAGCGATGCGACCGGCAATGAAGCATTCCCGCGGCAAGTCCTGGCGCAACCCGCCGCCGCGCGCCATCGTGCCGGCCCGGCTGCGCCCGTGGCTCACCGATGCCGGCTCGCTCACCGCACGCGTTCGGGCTCGGTGCACCCGCTTCGCCGTGCGCGTGTGCCTGCAGCGCCTCGGCGCGGTGCATCGGGACGAAGCCGCCGCCCTCGGCCTGCGCGCGGGCGAGCGCGCCTGGGTGCGCGAGGTCCTGCTGCTCGCCGACGACCGACCGGTGGTGTTTGCGCGCTCGGTTTTGCCGCGCGCGAGCGTGCGCGGTGCCTGGAGGCTGTTCCACGGCATCGGTTCCCGCCCGCTGGGCCAGGCGCTGTTCGCCGATCCGGCGATCGGCCGCTCGCCGCTCGCATGCACACGGCTCGACAGCCGCGATGCGCGCTATCATCGGGCCCGTTCGGCACTTGCCGCCTTCGGCGAGGCATCGGCTCTGCCGCCCGCATTGTGGGCGCGCCGCTCGGTGTTCAGTCTGCGTGGTCGCGGGCTGATGGTGAGCGAAGTCTTCCTGCCCGCAATCCTCGATCTGCCCCAATGACGCCCACGATGACCTCGAGCGAGAAGTTTCCCCCCAAGCTGCGCCACTATGTGCGCCTGATGCGGATCGACAAGCCGATCGGCACGCTGCTGCTGCTGTGGCCAACGCTGTGGGCGCTGTGGATCGCCGCCGACGGTTTCCCGCCGCTTCACGTGCTGCTGATCTTCGCAGTCGGCACGCTGCTGATGCGCTCGGCCGGTTGCGTCATCAACGACTACGCCGACCGCGACTTCGACGGCCACGTCGAGCGCACCCGCGATCGTCCTCTGCCGACCGGCGCGGTGACGACGCGGGAGGCGCTGCTGCTGGCAGCCGGCCTGGCGATTCTCGCCTTCCTGCTGATCCTGCCGCTCGACCCGCTGGTGATCTGGCTGTCGTTCCCGGCCCTGTTCCTCGCCGCCAGCTATCCTTTCACCAAGCGCTTTCTCGCCATTCCGCAGGCCTACCTCGGCATCGCCTTCGGCTTCGGCATCCCGATGGGCTTTGCCGCGGTGCTCGGCGAGGTGCCTTTGCTGGCCTGGGTGATGCTGCTCGCCAACATCTTCTGGGCGGTGGCCTACGACACCGAGTATGCGATGGTCGATCGCCCCGATGATCTCAAGATCGGCATCAAGACCTCGGCGATCACCTTCGGCCGTTTCGACGTCGCCGCGGTGATGCTGTGCTACGCCGCCGCCCTCGGCCTGCTGGCCGTCGTCGGCATCGGCAGCGAGCGGGGCACGCTGTACTACTTCGGGCTGCTCGTCGCGGCCGGTATCGCGCTCTACCACTATGCGCTGATCCGGGACCGTGACCGGGCGCGCTGCTTCAAGGCCTTCCGCCACAATAACTGGGTGGGTGCGGCGATCTTCGCCGGTATCTTCCTCGACGACCTCGTGCGCAGGCTCTGAGCCGGGCACGCTTCGACCAGGACCATCGCGATGCACTTCATGACCGCCCTCGACGCCGCCTGGCGGCAGCGCAACAGCCTGCTGTGCGTGGGCCTCGACCCCGATCCGGCGAGGTTCCCGCCCCACCTGCACGGTCGCGCCGACGCGATCTTCGAATTCTGCAGGGACATCGTCGACGCCACCGCCGACCTCGTGTGCTGCTTCAAGCCGCAGATCGCCTACTTCGCCGCGCGCCGGGCCGAGGGCCAGCTCGAGGCGCTGATCGAGCACATCCATGCGCGCCACCCCGGCACGCCGGTGGTGCTCGATGCGAAGCGCGGCGACATCGGCAGCACGGCCGAGCAGTATGCGGTCGAGGCTTTCGAGCGCTACAAGGCCGATGCGATCACGGTCAATCCCTACATGGGGCGCGATTCGGTCGATCCCTACCTCGCCTATCCGGACAAGGGCGTGATCCTGCTTTGCCGCACCTCGAACCCGGGCGGCTCGGACCTCCAGTTCCTCGAGACCAGCGCCGGTGGGCGGCGCGAGCGCCTTTACGAGCACGTCGCCCGCCTCGTCGCCGAAGACTGGAACGCGAGCGGCAACTGTGGCCTGGTCGTGGGTGCCACCTTCCCCGAGGAGATCGCCCGTGTGCGTGCGCTCACCGGCGACATGCCGCTGCTGGTGCCGGGCATCGGCGCCCAGGGTGGCGACATCGCCGCGACGGTGCGGTCCGGTCGCAGCGCGCGTGGCGCGGGGCTGATGATCAACTCCTCGCGTGCCATCCTGTATGCGGGCAAGGGCGAGGATTTCACCGCCGCCTCCCGCCGCGTCGCGCTCGAAACCCGCGACGCCATCAACGCCCACCGCTGAGTCGAGCCGCCATGAAATACGATGACCTGCGTGACTTCATCAGCCAGCTCGAGGGCCGCGGCGAGCTCAAGCGCATCACGGTGCCGGTCGACACCCATCTGGAAATGACCGAGATCGCCGACCGCGTGCTGCGCGCGGGCGGCCCGGCCCTGCTGTTCGAGAAGCCGATGACGCGGGGTGTCCCGCAAGCCATTCCGGTGCTCGCCAATCTGTTCGGCACGCCCCAGCGCGTGGCCTACGGCATGGGCGAGTCGGGCGACTGGCAGACGGCGCTGCGCGAAGTCGGCAAGCTGCTCGCCTTCCTCAAGGAACCCGAGCCGCCGAAGGGGCTCAAGGACGCCTGGGACAAGTGGCCGGTGCTCAAGCAGGTGATGAACATGGCGCCGAAGGAGGTACGTTCCGCCCCCTGCCAGCAGGTGGTGTGGGAAGGCACGGAGCTCGACCTGGCCCGCCTGCCGATTCAGCACTGCTGGCCGGGCGACGCCGCGCCGCTGATCACCTGGGGCCTTGTGGTCACGCGCGGTCCCACCAAGAAGCGGCAGAACCTGGGCATCTACCGTCAGCAGGTGCTCGGCCGCGATCGCGTCATCATGCGCTGGCTGGCGCACCGCGGGGGTGCGCTGGATTTTCGCGACCATCAGCAGGCGAATCCGGGCGAACCCTTCCCGGTGGCGGTGGTGCTGGGCTGTGATCCGGCGACCATCCTCGGCGCAGTCACGCCGGTGCCGGACGCGATCTCCGAATACCAGTTCGCCGGCCTGCTGCGGGGTGCGCGGACCGAACTGGTGAAATGCATCGGCTCCGACCTGCAGGTGCCGGCCTCGGCCGAGATTGTGCTCGAGGGTGTGATCCACCCTGACGACGTCGCGGCCGAAGGGCCCTACGGCGATCACACCGGCTACTACAACGAGGTGTCCGATTTCCCGGTGTTCACCGTCGAGCGCATCACCATGCGGCGCGACCCGATCTACCACTCGACCTACACCGGCAAGCCGCCGGACGAGCCCGCGATGCTGGGGCTCGCGCTCAATGAAGTCTTCGTGCCGCTGCTGCAGAAGCAGTTTCCGGAAATCGTCGACTTCTACCTTCCGCCGGAGGGCTGTTCCTACCGGCTCGCGGTGGTCAGCATGCGAAAGCAGTACCCCGGCCACGCCAAGCGGGTGATGTTCGGGATCTGGAGTTTCCTGCGCCAGTTCATGTATACGAAGTTCATCATCGTCGTCGATGAGGACGTGGCGATCCGCGACTGGAAGGAAGTGATCTGGGCGCTGACCACGCGCGTGGATGCCACCCGCGATACCACGCTGGTCGACAGCACGCCGATCGACTATCTCGACTTCGCCAGCCCGGTGGCAGGCCTCGGCAGCAAGATGGGGCTCGATGCCACCAACAAGTGGCCGGGGGAAACGAATCGCGAGTGGGGGCGTCCGATCGTCATGGACGCCAACGTCAAGCAGCGCGTCGACGCGATGTGGGCCGAACTCGGCCTCTAGCACCACCAACAGGAGGAGCGATACGCATGGCCCGTCCCGACTACGCACCGGCGCCGATACAGGTCGGTCAGCCGTCCGAGAACCTCGTCACCCTGACCCACCTGATCTATGCCCTGCACGCCTTCGCGGTGTTCACCGGGGTGGTCGGTTCGGCCACCATCATCGGCAGTTTCGTCGCCAGCCTGCCCTCGATCGCGGCGGTGATCATCAACTACGTGAAGCAGGGCGCAGTGCGCGGCACCTGGCTGGAAAGCCACTTCCGCTGGCAGATCCGCACCTTCTGGTTCGCCGTAATGTGGATCGCGCTGGCAGTGTTCCTGTTCATCACCATCATCGGTCTGCCCTTCGGCCTGCTGCTGATCGTACTGGCCGGCCTGTGGGTGCTGTACCGCGTGGTCCGCGGCTGGTGGGCGCTGGGACAACGCCGGACCCTGCCGATGGACTGAGGCCGGCGCAGGGCGTCTTCCGCAGGGCCGGCTTCGGCCGCCCCGCGGCGCTCGAACCGGAGCACCGTTGCAGCCGAGCCGAAGCCCGCCCGAGCCGTCATGGCCGCCTGCCACGATCACGACCAAACAACGGCACTAGCGGGCCGCGCCGCCCCACACCCACTCGATCAGCGCGTCCTGGGCCGCCTGGCTGGCTCCGGCCTCGGGATGATTCACCATCATCACCAGCACGTGGCGTCGGCCGTCGCGGTCGAGCACGTAACCGGCCATCGCGCGCACGCCATTGATCGTGCCCGTCTTGATGTGGGCCTGGCCGTTCGCCGCGCTGCCGGCGAGCCGCCGGCGGGCGGTGCCGTCGAGGCCAGCCACGGGCAGTGCGGCGATGTACTCCGGCATCCAGGGGCGTTTCCACGCCGCGATCAGGAGTTGAGCGAGGCTGTCGGCGCGGATGCGCTCGACGCGGGACAGGCCGGCCCCGTTCTCGATCACCAGGCCGGTGGTGTCGATGCCGGCCTCGGCGAGGGCCGCCATAGCCGCGCGCGCACCGCCGCTGACCATGTCGGGCGCATCGTGGGTGCTGGCCAGGCTGGCGGCGCCGAGCGTGGCCAGCAGCTGACGCGCGATGACATTGCTCGACCACTTGTTCATCTCGCGCACGACATCGGCAAGCGGGGGCGAGTCGTCGGTGAACAAGGTGATCGCCTCGGCCGGCGTCATGCCTTCGCGCACATCTCCGCCGAGCCGCCCGCCGACCTCGGTCCACAAGGCGGATACCAAGGCTGTACCGTACTCGGCCGGCGGCAGCGGCGCGGCGCTCCAGTTGCGCGGACCGCAGGCGGCGGGCAGGCTGCCGGTCAGGACCAGTCTGCGGCCGGGTTCGATGTGGGCGTCGAGGTCGCGATACCAGACGCTGCAGGGCGCGTTCGACGTGAGCAGGCGATTGTCGATGACCACCCCGGCCAGAGGGGGCTCGGCGGCCACCGTCACGGCCTGCTTGTCATCGGAGCCCGGGAAGAGTGCCAGCTGCAGCGTGTTGTAATGCAGCAGCAAGCCGTGCGGGCCGCTGTTGTAGGGGCGCAGTCCGCGGCCGTCGAAGGCGTCGGGGTCGTGCGGAGGAAGCCTCAGGGCCGAGGCGTCGAGCACGATGTCGCCGGCGACGCGATCGATGCCGAGTGCGCGCAGCCGGCGCAGCAGCTTCCACAGGCGATCGTAGCCCAGCACCGGGTCGGCTCCGCCGACGAGGTGGAGGTCACCCTGAAGCTCGCCGTTGCGCACCGCCCCAGTGGCGGCGATGCGGGTGCTCCAGGCGTAGGCGGGACCGAGGCGTTCGAGCGCAGCGAAGGCCGTCACCAGCTTCATCACCGAGGCCGGGTTCATCGGCTGCGCCGCATTGAGCGCCAGCTGCGGGGCCGCGTCGTCGACCGGCTGCACCCACACCGACACCGCATCGGCGGGAATGCGCGCATTGTCGAGCGCGAGCTGCACCGCCAGCGGCAGCGGCGCGGCAGCGGCGAGCGAGAAAGCACTGCCGAGCACGAAGGCGGCAAGCGTTCGCGCCAGGGCAGTAGAAAACTGTCGCGGCAGGCCTTTCTTCATGTGTCGCGAAGGATGGGGGCGCCGGCGAGCATGCCGTTGCGTCTCGCGCGCCGGGGCCACGATTCGTTCAGCGCAGCGGTCTTTCGCCGGCGTAAAGGGCGGCCACCGTTTCACGCTCACGCACCAGATGAACGCTGTCGCCATCGACGATGACCTCGGCGGCGCGTGGGCGGGTGTTGTAGTTCGAACTCATCGTCATGCCGTAGGCGCCGGCCGACAGGATCGCCAGCAGATCGCCTTCGGCCACGGCCAGCTTGCGGTCGTGCGCGAGGAAGTCGCCGCTCTCGCAGATCGGGCCCACGACCTCGTAGCGCTTCGGCTCCATTTCGCGCGGCGCCACTTCCACGACCTCGTGCCAGGCGTCGTAGAGCGCGGGACGGGCGAGGTCGTTCATCGCCGCGTCGACGATGGCGAAGTTCTTCGTCTCGCCCGGCTTCAGATACTCGACGCG
>JBFGZP010000072.1:0-12333 GCA_041586695.1 Thauera sp. | reverse complement strand
TCGGGCCGGACAGGTCCGAGATCGTGCCGACGACGATTTCACGGTCGCTCACGCCGGGCGTGGCGGCGGCGGTGGCAAAGGTCGTGCAGGCGAGGGCGGCGAGCGCGAACTGACGAAGCAGGTTCATGAGGCTGGGTCTCCAGGAGGCAAGAATGTTTCCGCGTTATAACCCGACGCCGATGATGTCGGCCAAGTATTCCTGCAGCCGGCCAAGCACGGGCGAACTCATTCAACGAGGCCCGGTCACGCCCCCGCCCGCTCCCTATATGCAGGCCCTCGAGAGGCGACGGGTCCGAGATGCAGATCGGCTGATCGATCCGGCGAGCAGCGCCTGCGCACGCCTCAGGCAACACTCCCGGGGCTGCCCAGGAAACCCCTGACGACCGCGGCGAGGTCGAGATTCAGCTTGCGGGCGACGCCGTTGAACGGGAACCGTTCATCAGCGCCAGCGCTGATGGTTCCAGCGCGACTCGCCACCGAGGGCTTCTCGATGATCTCATTCCAATCTAGACAGTGGACCGCGACATTCAAGGGGCGGGCGTGCAGGCCTTCTGTTCTCACGATACCCCACCCCCAACTTCATCGGGCGATCCCGGGCCCGGCCGCAGCACAACGAGGCCGACGACTGCCGCGTCGAACGCGCCATTGCCGCCACGAGCCGATCGGCAGGACAATACCCGCATGGAAACCTATGCTCTGCTGATGTTGATCGGCATTGGCGCCTACGCCATCAAGACCCGCGACCAGCGCCGGCGTATCGCCCTGCTGGCCAGTCACCTCCGGAACTACGAGATCGAGAAGCTCATGGAAGGCCTGACCGAAGGCTACATGCGTGCGCTGGGGGCGGACGTTGACGAACGCCGCGAACAGATCTGGGGTCTGATGAACGTCAAGGAGGCGGCCTTGAGCGATCAATTCCGGCGCTTTGCCGCCGAGATGTCGCGCCTGGATGCGTCAGAGATGCGCGTGAGCAAGCTCGCCTGGGCGATCCCGTTCGCAGACCATATTTTTCCGCACGCGACGTTCGACCTGCGCAAGGCGCTCGACATCCATGCGCGGGGAATCGACGATGTCGTGCACAACAAGGACGAGCGGACGCCCAGGGACAAGGCCTTCACCCTGTCCGCCGAGCTCTACCTGATGCAGCACACCTGCCACTGGTACTGCAAGTCGAAGACCGTGGCATCGGCGAGGCTGCTGGGGCGGCACAGGACATCGTACGAGCAGGTGCTGGCTTCGGTTTCGCCCGGCACGCGGCAGGCCTACCTTGCCCTCGTCGGGCGTTGATGCCGCGCTTGCTCGCCGCCGCACCGTTTCCCGGGCGCATCGCTCTCGATCAAGGAGTTGTCATGGGTTGGTTCTCGAAAGCAGACAAGGACTTCTTCCTCGCCACCGTGGTGCCTCGGGCGGACGGCCCGCGCATCGACAAGTACCTCGGCGTGGTCAACGGCGAGGCGATCATCGGAGCCAACATCTTTCGTGACCTGTTCTCGTCGGTGCGCGATGTGGTGGGTGGCCGCGCCGGCGGCTACGAGCGCGCGCTCTCGGGCGCTCGCGATGCGGCGGTGGAAGACATGGTGGATGCCGCGAAGGACATGGGCGCCAACGGCATCATCGGCATCGACTTCGACTACGAAGTGCTCGGTGAGGCCAACGGCATGATGATGGTGGTCGTCAGTGGTACCGCGGTGCGGATGGCATGATCCCGCTCGTGGCAAACAGGATGGCGTGCCAGGTGCCGCGGCGCAGGAGGCCGAGCGCGGGCAGCGGCGATCGGGGTCGTTGATCCGACCGGCCCGCCGCCGGCCGAACCCGGGGCGCGCCCGACGTTGCAGTGGCGCTTCGAGGGAAGCCGCCAGGCATTTCCCGCGGGGATGAAGGAGCACGTGCGATGGGCATCGAAATCACCGAGTCCGGCTTCACCGAGCAGATGTACGAGGATTTTTCGGCCAAGCTGCGCGACAACCTGGCCGCGCTGAAGCAGCTGCTGGCGCGCCCGGGCTTCGGCCGGGGCGAGGCGTCCCTCGGTGCCGAGCTGGAGATGTACATCATCGACGCGGACGGCCGGCCGCTATGCGTCAATCAGCAGATCGTCGATGCCGCCTGCGATCCCCAGCTGACGCTCGAACTCAATCGCTACAACCTCGAGTACAACCTCTCCCCCCAAGCGCTGTCGGCACAGGCCTTTCGTGCCACCGAACGGGAGATGCTCGGCAAGCTCAAGGCGCTGCGGCAGTGCGCCGCCAGCTTCGGCGGGCGCATCGCGCTGGTGGGCATCCTGCCTACGCTCAGCCCGGACGACTGCGGCCCGCACTCGATGTCCGACCGCAAGCGCTACCAGGTGCTGGTCGACAGCCTCAGGAATAGCCGCGGCGAGCAGTTCGAGGTGAACATCGACGGGCGCGACCCCCTGCAGTTGAAGATGGACGACGTGACCCTCGAGGGGGCGAATACATCTTTCCAGATCCATTACCGCGTCACGCCGGAGGACTACGCCGACACCTTCAACGCGGTGCAGCTGGTGACACCGCTGGTGCTGGCGATCTCGGCCAATTCGCCGGGCCTGTTCGGCCACGAGTTGTGGCAGGAGACGCGCGTGCCGCTGTTCAAGCAGTCGATCGACACCCGCATCAAGGACCGCTACCGCTGGCACCACAGCCCCCGCGTCGGCTTCGGACATGGCTGGGTGCGCGAGGGAGCCTTCGAGCTGTTCGCCGAGTCGGTGCTGCTGTATCCGCCCTTCTTCCCGATCTGCGGCACGCACCAGCCGCTCGAGGAGGTCGCCACGGGTCGTATCCCGGCACTCGAGGAGTTGCGCCTGCACCAGAGCTCGGTATGGCTGTGGAACCGACCGGTGTACGACGACGCCGACGGCGGCCACCTGCGCATCGAGATGCGCGCCCTGCCCGCCGGCCCGACGCCGGTCGACATGGTCGCCAATGCCGCGCTCTTCATCGGTCTGACCGAGGCCCTGCGGCCGCAGATCGATGCCTTGCTGCCAGCGCTGCCCTTCGCGCTGGCCGAATACAATTTCTACCGCGCGGCACAAGACGGCCTCGCGGCCCGCCTGGTCTGGCCCGATCCGGCTCAGACCAGCTGTCGCGAGCAGACGGTGATCGAACTGCTGCGGCGCTACCTGCAGCTCGCCCACGACGGACTGCGCAGCATCGGGGTGAGCGCGGCGGAAGCCGGCGACTACCTCGCCGTGATCGAAAAGCGCCTGGCCACCGGGCAGACCGGCGCCAGCTGGCAGCGCAACACGCTGCATCGCCTCGAAGCCCAGCACGGCCGCCCCCGCGCGGCGCACGAGATGCTCGAGCTCTATTACCACCACAGCCGGTCGAACACCCCGATCGGGGAATGGGACTGAAACGATGATGTCATCTGCACTGCCCACCGCCGGGTCCGCCCGGTGGGCGCCCGACTTCCACTACCTCGAAGACCCCGGCCCGGAGGCGCTGGGCGAGACGCCCGAAGCGTTTCTCGCCATGCTCACCCAACCCGCCTGCATCTACCTGCACGGGGAAGATCGTAGCCGCACGCGCGCGCTCGTCACCCTGCTGCACGGCAACGAGCCTTCGGGTTTTCGTGCCCTGCATCGCTGGCTGCGCGCGGGCAAGAGGCCGGAGGTCAATATCGTCTGCGTCGTCGCCTCGGTGCAGGCCGCGCGGCTGGCGCCGCTGTTCAGCCATCGGGTGCTGCCCGGCCGACGCGACCTGAACCGCTGCTTTCGCGAACCCTTCGACATCGATACGCAGGGCGCGCAGGCGCGGACCATCCTCGACATCCTCGTGCATTACGCGCCCGAGGCGGTGATCGACCTGCACAACACCTCGGGCTCCGGCCCGTCCTTCGGCGTCTCCATCAGTGCCGACAAGGACCATCTCGCGCTGACCACGCTGTTCACCCGACGCCTGGTGCTGACCGACCTGCGCCTCGGCGCGCTGATGGAGATCAGCGAACATCTGGTACCGACCGTCACCATCGAGTGTGGCGGGCGGCAGGACGACGAAGCGCACGCGGTGGCGTGGGCCGGCATCGATCACTATTTCCGCCGGCGCAAGGTGCTGCACGACGGCCGCAGCGAACTCGGCGTCCAGGTGATGCACAAGCCGGTGCGCCTGGAACTGACCCCGCACTGCCGGCTCGCCTACGCCGACGCCCCGCGCGACGATGTGCACCTGACCCTGAAGCGCGACATCGAACACTACAACTTCGGCGTCACCGAGGCGGGCACGGCGCTCGGCTGGGTGCGCGGAGCCGCCCTCGACCAGCTCTTCATTGCCCGCAACACCGCACGCACTTGCCTGCTAGAGGATCTGGTCAGGGTCGAGAACGGACAACTCCTCACCCGCCAGCGGCTCAAGCTGTTCATGATCACCACCAATCCCGAGATCGCCAAGATGGACTGCCTGTTCTACGCCGTCCGTGACGATGGCGGCGAACTGATTCCCGGGCCGCGCGCACCCGCGACCTGAGCGACCGGGCGGTGCGCCATACAGCTATTCAGCCGATCGGCGAGCGGGCTGTTACGCGCGCTGGTCTTGCTTCAAGCTCAAGGAGCGCAGGAATGGATTTCCAGGCCATACTCGACGAGATTATCGGAGTCCTCGAACCCGAACTCGGTGCCGGCACGGTGGCAAGCTATATACCGGCACTCGCAAGGATTGCACCGCACCAGCTGGGCATTGCCCTGCGCACCCGCGAGGGCAAGGAATTCTGCGCCGGAGATGCCGCCACGCCCTTCTCCATCCAGAGCATTTCCAAGCTCTTCTCTCTGACGCTGGCCATGCACCACCTAGGCGAGCAGCTATGGCAGCGCATCGGGCGCGAGCCCTCCGGCAATCCATTCAATTCCCTGATTCAGCTCGAATCCGAGCAGGGCGTCCCGCGCAATCCCTTTATCAACGCCGGCGCCATCGCGGTCGCGGACCGCCTCGTGACCCACTGCGGCAATGCCCGCGACGATGTGCTCGCGCTGCTCTCGAGCCTGAGCGGCGAAGCGGTAGCTTTTGACGAGGAGGTGGCGGCATCGGAGGCCGCAACGGGCTTTCGCAACATCGCACTGGCCAACTTCATGAAGAGCTTCGGCAAGCTCGACAACGATGTAGCGCCGGTGCTGGACCTCTACTTTCACCAGTGCTCGGCGGAAATGAACTGCATACAGCTGGCGCGCGCGGCCGGCTTTCTCTGCAACGACGGCGCCCATCCGCTCGATGGCGGCCCGGTGGTCACCGAGCGCCAGGCGCACCGCATCAACGCACTCATGCTCACCTGCGGCACCTACGACGCAGCGGGCGAATTCGCTTTCCGCATCGGCCTGCCGTGCAAGAGCGGGGTAGGTGGGGGCATCGTGGCGGTCGTGCCGGACACCCTCAGCCTGTGCGTGTGGTCGCCGGGTCTGGACGAGACCGGCAACTCCCTGCTCGGTATGAGGGCGCTCGAACTGTTCGTCGCGCGCAGCGGGCTGTCGGTGTTCTGATCGCAGTCAGGCGGCCCCACTTCGCGGCTGTCCGCAGCCTCACCCTCGCCCGGCGATCCCACCCGGCCGCAGCAGCACCACGCCCACGATCACCGCGCCGAACAGCACCGCCTCCATCCCCGCGCCACGAGCCCAGTCGCCGGGCAGTGCGTCGCGCAACACGGCGATGAGTTGCGGGATGCTGACGATCACCAGGGCCCCCCAGGCGGCGCCGGCCAGGCGCCGCGCGCCGCCGATGAAGGCGAGCATCAACAGCTCGAAGGAGAACATCAGGCCGAACTGCTCCGGGCTGATGAAGCCGATCCAGTGCGCGTAAAGCGCGCCGGCCAGGCCAGACAGCGCACCGCCGACGACGAAGGCGCGCAGCTTGGCCAGGCCCGGGGCGATGCCGCAGGCGCCGGCGGCGGCCTCGTCCTCGCGCACCGCGCGCCACGCCAGGCCGAGGCGCGAGCGCAGCAGGCGCGTGCACAGCGCCAGCGCCGCGAGCAGCAGGACGATGCTGAGCAGCGCCTGCGCGGCCGGCGACACGAGGTCGAAGCCGGCCACGCCCAGGGCAGGCACCGCCATGCCGGCCGCGCCATGGGTGACTGCGGTCCAGCGCACCAGCGCCTCCTCGACGATGAGGGCGAACGCCAGCGTGCTCATGCCGAAGTAGAGCCCGCCAAGGCGCCGCGCCGGCAGGCTGGCGAGGGCGCCGCCGGCCGCGCCCATCGTCACCGCCGCCGGCAGCGCCAACAGCGGCGACACCCCGTGCCGCACCAGCACCGCCTCGGTATAGGCGCCGAGCGCGACCAGCGCCGCCTGGCCGAGCGCGATCTGGCCGGCCTGACCGACGACGACGACGACGCCGAGGCCGGCGATGGCGTAGGTCGCCACCAGGGTGGCCTGGCCCAGTGCGTAGTCGGCACCGAGCGCGACCAGCGCCAGCGCGAGGATCGCCACCCATGGCAGGCCGATCGCGACCAGGCGCCGCGCGCTCACGCCCTTTCCCGCGCGCCGGCGCGCCAGCCCGCGGCCAGGCCGCCGGGAAACAGCAGCAGCGCGAGCATCAGCAGCAGGTAGGGCACGACGTCCTTGACGCCCTCGGGCAGCACCAGGCCGGCAAGCGCCTCGGCGACGCCGAGAAAGATGCCGCCCGCCAGCGCCCCCGGCAGGCTGGTCAGGCCGCCGAGCACCGCGGCCGGAAAGGCCTTCAGCGCCACCAGCCCCATATTGAGGTGTACGAAGGTCACCGGCGCCAGCAGCAGGCCGGCCACCGCCGCCAGGCCAGCGCCCAGCGCCCACGCCAGTGTGTGCATGCGCGCCACCGGCACCCCCATCAGCGCGGCGACGCGGGCGTCCTCGGAACAGGCCCGCAGCGCCAGCCCGGCACGGGTGTGGTGGAAGAACAGCCACAGCACGGCAGCGAGCAGGACGGTGGCGACCACCACCCAGACGTGGCTCGCCGCCAGCACCAGCGGCCCGAGCTCCAGCGTGTCGGCGGCAAAGGGCAGGCGATACATCTCCTGCGCGGCGGCCGGGACCGAGGCCACGCTGCCGCGCAGCATCATGCCGAGGCCGAACGTGAGCAGCACCGCGACCAGATGAGACTGACCGATGGCACGGCGCAATGCGAGGCGCTCGAGCATGGCGCCAAGGGCGGCGACCGCCGTCACCGCCCCGGTCGCGGCGAACGCCAGCGGCCAGCCCGCGCCGAGATGCAGCGCCAGCGCCGCAAATGCCCCGAGCATGAGCAGGTCGCCCTGCATGAAGCTGACGGTTTCGGTGGCCTTGTATATCAGTACGAAGGACAGCGCCACCAGGCCATATACGCAGCCGATGGCGATGCCACTGGAGAGAACCTGGATGAAGGCGAGCATGGGTGCGAAGCATAGCCGATCCGGCCGTGCCGCCAGGCCCGATGCCGATGGTCGCTCCATCGCGGCTGAAACGGCGTTTCGCGATAGTGCTATTCTCGCTCCCCATGCACGGCATCGAAACCCTCCTCTACGGCATCGGCATCGCCGGTGTCGCCGCCCAGGCCGCCGCCGGGGTGCTCGACGCCGGACGCAAGCCCTTCGACCTCTTCGGCATGGTGGTGGTCGCGCTCGCGGCCTCGCTCGGCGGCGGCTCGCTGCGCGACCTGCTGCTCGATCGCACGGTGTTCTGGATCGCCGACCAGAGCTTCCTGATCGCCGCCATCGTCGCCGGCCTCGCCACCTTCGCGCTGGTTCGATACATGCCCCTGCCGTCTCGTCTGTTCCTGCTGCCCGATGCGATCGGGCTGGCGCTGTTTACCGTCTCGGGCACCCAGGTGGCACTCTCCCTCGGCGCGCCGTGGCTGGTTGCGAGCCTGATGGGGGTAATCACCGGCGTGTTCGGCGGCATCGTGCGCGACGTGCTGTGCAACGAGGTGCCGCTGGTCTTCACCGGCGAACTCTACGCCACCGCCGCGTGGGCCGGCGCCCTGCTTCTGGTCGGCCTCGGGGCGGCCGGCGTGTCGCCGGGGTGGGCCGCACTCGCTTCGGGTTCGCTGGTGCTGGTGCTCCGGCTGTGCGCCATCCGCTTCCGCTGGCGCCTGCCGGTGTTCGTCGCGCGCCACTGAGCACACCCCGGAACCGGGATTTCCATTCCGCATGCGGCGTCGCAGCACTGGCGC
The DNA here is from genome assembly GCA_041586695.1 of Thauera sp. Classification (GTDB taxonomy): domain Bacteria; phylum Pseudomonadota; class Gammaproteobacteria; order Burkholderiales; family Rhodocyclaceae; genus Thauera. Next base: position 4,213 of record JBFGZP010000072.1, on the reverse strand, counting down.
CGGCCGTACCGCCCGCCTACTATGGACACCGCGCGCCACCTGCACTCCGCGCCAAGGTCATATGCTGGCGGCCTTGTTTGCAAGCATCCCGCAGCCCCAACAGGAGTTATGCCCATGAGCTTCATGACCGAGTTCAAGGAATTCGCCATGCGCGGCAACGTCGTCGATCTCGCCGTCGGCGTCATCATAGGCGGCGCTTTCGGCAAGATCGTCGACTCGCTGGTCAAGGACATCGTCATGCCGATCGTCGGCCAGCTGGTCGGCGGGGTCGATTTCCGCCAGCTCTACATCAACCTCGGCAGCGGCACGTACGAAACCCTCGAACTCGCGGAGAAGGCCGGCGCGCCGCTGGTGAAGTACGGCGCCTTCATCAATACAGCGATTGACTTCCTCATCATCGCCTTCGCGATCTTTGTCGCCGTCAAGGCGATCAACAAGCTCAAGCGCACCGAGCCCGGTCCGCCCGAACCTGAACCGCCGAAGGAGCCGGACGACGTCAAGCTGCTGCGCGAGATCCGCGACGTGCTCAAGCAGCGCGGCTGAAGCTTTCGCACCCCGAGGCTGCCCGGCATTGGCATCCGTTTTCCAGAGCCGCGGCGCCGGGCCACAGCGCCTCAGCCGTAAGGACCGCCGACGAAGGGGTTGCTCTCGCGCTCCTTGCCGAAGGTCGAGGTCGGCCCGTGGCCGGGAATGAAGACGACATCGTCGCCGAGCGGAAAGAGCTTGTCGCGGATGGAGTCGATCAGGGTCTGATGGTCGCCGCGGGGGAAGTCGGTGCGCCCGATCGATCCCGCGAACAAGACGTCGCCGACCATGGCAAGGCGCGCCTGCGAGTGGAAGAACACGACATGACCGGGTGTGTGGCCGGGACAATGGATCACCTGCAAGGTCTCGCCACCGACGGTGACGGTGTCGCCGTCCTCGAGCCAGCGGTCAGGCTCGAAGGATTCGACGTCGGGGAAGCCGAACATGCGGCTCTGGTCGGGCATGCGCTCGAGCCAGAAGCGGTCTTCCTGCTGCGGCCCCTCCACCGGAACGTCGAGCTCGCGCGCGAGCTTCGCCGTGCCGCCGGCGTGGTCGATGTGGCCATGGGTAATGAGGATCTTCTCGATCGTCACGCCGAGCTTCTTCGCCGCACCCAGGATGCGATCGAGATCGCCGCCGGGGTCGACCACGGCGCCTTTCATCGTGTCCTCGCTCCAGACGATGCTGCAGTTCTGTTCGAAGGGGGTCACTGGAACGATAGTCGCGCGAATCATGGGGTACGGGCTCCTGCTTAAGGGGCGAAAGGGCTGTAGAGGCGCGCAGTTTACCCGAGTGCGTGGCGATACCCGTTTGCATCGAGGCGACGACCCCGATCGCCCGCACAGGCTGCGATGAAGCATTTTTGTGCAAATGGACCTGCACCCCAATAGTCGACTATGCTTTCGTCGTTCCCTCAATTAGTCAGGCAGGAGTTCATCATGGGATTATTCGCATTCATCAAGGACGCAGGTGAGAAGTTGTTCGGCAGCGGCGAAGCCCGAGCCGCCGAAACCCCCGCGGACGCGGGCGCCGCAAACGCCCGCGCGGCCGAGGCGATCAAGAAGTACATCGTCACCCTCGAGCTGGCGCCGGCCGACCTGGCGGTGAGCTTCGACGCCGCCGCCGCGGTCGTCACCGTCGCCGGCACGGCGCCGGATCAGGCGACGAAGGAGAAGATCCTGCTTGCCGCCGGCAACGTCGCCGGCGTGGGCGAGGTGGACGACCAGCTCAAGGTCTCCAGCCCCGAGCCGCAGGCAGCATTCCACACCGTGGTGCGCGGCGATACGCTGTCGGCGATCGCCAAGACCTATTACGGCAACGCTGGCAAGTACATGGCGATCTTCGACGCCAACAAGCCGATGCTGAACCATCCGGACAAGATCTACCCCGGCCAGGTACTGCGTATTCCCGCGCAGGGCTGATCGGCTGCGCACCGGGACGAGTCGGGGTGGATCAGCGGCCCCGGACAAGCGCCACACGGCCCGGGCACTGCGCCCGGGCCGTTTTCCGTTCTCCTTCTCCACCTGTTCATCCTCACCCCCATGGCCCGAATCCGCATACAGCTCCCCGACCGCTTCCCCTTCTCCACCGAGATCCCGCTGCTGCTGTCCCACATCAACTACTTCAAGCACCTCGACAACGCGTTGCTGCTCGGGGTCGTCACCGAGGCCCGCCTGCGCTTCCTGCAGTCGATGGGGTACACGGAGAACGACGTTGATGGTCTGGGCATCATCGTCGCCGACGCCGGCGTGCAGTACCGCTCCGAGGCCTTCCACGGCGAGGTGATGGTGGTGGAGATGGGCACGGCCGATTTCCACGAGCACGGCTGCGACCTCGTCTGGCGCATGCATGACAAGGCCAGCGGGCGCGAGGTCGCCCGCGGCAAGACCGGAATCGTGTTCTTCGACTATGAGGCGCGGCGCAAGGGCCCGGTGCCGGCGGCCTTTCGCGCCCGCTTCGCCACTTCCTGAGGCGCGCCCGCGCACCCTGCCGGCCTTACAATCGGGCGCCTTCGACTGCGGACCCGACATGATGAGCGCTCACCCTTCCTCGCCCCACGCCGCCGCCGGCCCTCACGTCGCCGTCGTCGGCGGCGGTCCGGCCGGGCTGATGGCGGCGGAAACGCTCACCGCCACCGGCATGCAGGTCACGCTGTTCGACGCCATGCCCTCGGTCGGCCGCAAGTTCCTGCTCGCCGGACGCGGCGGCCTGAACCTCACCCACGGCGAGCCCCGCGAGGCCTTCCTGTCGCGCTATGGCGCGGGCCGCGAGGCGCTCGAACCGATGATCGCGGCCTTCGGCCCGGAGGCGCTGCGCGAATGGTCACAGGGTCTGGGCGTGCACACATTCGTCGGCAGTTCGGGCCGGGTCTTCCCACAGGAAATGAAGGCCGCACCGCTGCTGCGCGCCTGGCTCGCACGCCTGCGCGCGACTGGCGTGATTTTCGCCGTGCGTCACCGCTGGCTGGGTTTCAACCCGGCCGACGGCGCCGGCAAGGCCGCCCGGCGGGGGCCGCCAGGGCTGCGCTTCGCCACCCCCGGCGGCGACCGCGTCGTCCACGCCGACGCGGTCGTGCTGGCGCTCGGCGGCGGCAGCTGGGCCAGGCTCGGTTCGGACGGCGCCTGGGTGTCGCCGCTTCGCGAGCAGGGGGTGAGCGTGGCCGCGCTGGTGCCGGCCAACTGCGGCTTCGATGTCGCCGCCGGCGGCGAGGGCGGGCGCGGCTGGAGCGCCCATTTCGTCGCACGCTTCGCCGGCGCGCCGGTGAAATCCGTCGCCGCGCGCTGCACCGACGTGCACGGCGAAACCGTCGCGCGCAGCGGCGAATGCATGATCAGCGCCACCGGGATCGAAGGCGGGCTCGTCTATGCGCTGTCGGGCGCGCTGCGCGACACGCTCGCGGCCAATGGCGAGGCCACGCTGTATCTCGACCTCGCCCCGGGCCGCAGCCTCGAGCGCCTTGTCACCGAGCTCGCGCGCCCGCGCGGCAGCCGCTCGATGGCGAGCCATGTGCAGGGCCAGACCGGCCTCAAGGGCGTCAAGGCCGGCCTGCTGCGTGAATGCCTCGCAGGGGCCGACTTCGCCGATCCGGCGCGGCTCGCCGCCGGGATCAAGGCGCTGCCGCTGCGCCTCGCGGCCGCGCGCCCGCTCGACGAGGCCATCAGCAGCGCCGGCGGGGTCGAGTTCGACGCACTCGACGCGAGGCTGATGCTGCGCGCCCTGCCCGGTGTGTTCTGCGCCGGCGAGATGCTCGACTGGGAAGCGCCCACCGGTGGATATCTGCTCACCGCCTGTTTCGCCACCGGCCTGACCGCGGGCCGCGGCGCGATCGACTGGCTGCAGCGTCCGCACAGGTGAGTCCGGGCGAGATCCGACCGCCGCACGCCGGGGCCGCGTAAAATGCGCATCAGGCCTTGGCGGCCGCCTCTTCCGCCAGGCGAGGACCACGCCCGCCATGCTGCATCGCGCGCCTGCTTCTACCTACTTCAACCCCGCAGTCGTGGCGCGCTCCGCCCGCGCGTGCTTCCGTTCATCCCACCCGGCGCCCAAATTGCTCATGATTCTCGACATCGACCTCGTTTCCGACTTCGTCTGCCCGTGGTGCTTTCTCGGCAAGGTTCGCCTCGATCACGCGATCTCCGAACTCAAGAGCAGCCGGCCGGACATCAGCGTGCGGGTGAATTGGCTGCCC
>JBFGZP010000071.1:0-12354 GCA_041586695.1 Thauera sp. | reverse complement strand
GCACGGCCTACCTGGGCGACCCGGCCCAGGCGGTCGCGCGCTACGTTGGAGCCGAGTACATCCAGCACAACCCGGTAGTGGCGGATGGCAAGCAGGCCTTCATCGACTACTTCACCGAGATGGCTCAGCAGTATCCGGGCAAGTCGATCGAGTTCGTGCGTGCGGTGGCCGAGGGCGATCTGGTCGCGCTGCACACGCACCAGACCTGGCCGGGTGGCGACGAGTACGTGACGATGGACTTCTTCCGCTTCGATGCCGACGGCAAGATCGTCGAGCATTGGGATGCCATCCAGATCGTGCCGTCCGAGACGAAGAACGGCAACTCGATGTATTGAGCTTCCGGCTACGTTTCCGGTGAACCCAAGCCCAGCTCAGTCAGCGTTCCAGGAAGCAGCCGGTGGTCAGCGGCAGGAACTGGCCGGACCAAGACCTCCACCGCCGAACCCGCATCGCAGATCGGCAGACCGTCTGCGACAGTCGCGACCCGACCTTGAGCCGCCGGTCGGTGCAATAGATTTGGCTGCGGGAGGCCGGCGCTCGCTCTCAGGCTCTCGGATAAGATGCAGCTTCACAGGGCCGTTTCCTTCGAACGCCAACATGGCATTGGCGACCGACCTTAGGTTGGCGATGGAGCGCATGCGCTGCCAGCGGCTTGATTGACTCCGCGGGCGGTGTCGATCGCGATCACCAGTTTTCCAATGTGTGCCTTGGTCTCGAACTGCGTTTGCGCGTCGCGAATCTGATCGAGTGGAAACGTCTGGGCAACGAGTGGCTTGATGTCGCCAGCCTCGATGCGCCGGACCAGGTTCGAAAACACGGTTTCGCCCAGCACCGTGCAACCGAACAGGCTCAGATCCTTGAGGTAGAGCGTGCGCACATCCAGAGTCACCATCGGGCCGCCGATGGCGCCGGCGACGGCGTAACGGCCAAACGGCTTGAGCACATCGAGCAGGCTCGGCCACGGCGGACCCGCCACGAGGTCGATCACCACATCCACGCTGTCTTTGCCCAATGCCTGCGCCAGATCATCGCTCCGATCCACCGTCCGGTCCGCGCCCAAGGCCATCAATGCCTCGGCCTTTGACGACGAAGTGACGGCAATTACCCGCGCTCCCCGGGCTTTCGCCAGTTGAATGGCAGCCGAACCCACGCCGCCCGACGCGCCCGTGACCAGCACAACGTCGGTTGCGCTCACGGCGCTTCGCGTCAGCATGTTTTCCGCCGTGGAATAAGAGCAGGGAAAGGAAGCCAGCTCCACATCGCTCAGCGCGCTGTCGACGGCATGCGCATGCCGCGCGGCGACCACCGTGTATTCGGCAAAGCCGCCATCGCATTCGGATCCGAAGTACCAGGGCCGATCCAACGCTTTGCCCTCGGCCTCCTGAAGACAAGGCTCGACCAGGACCCGCTTGTGCAGCAGATGGGGGTCTGATTGCGCTCCCACGGCAACCACCTCGCCACAGACATCCGCGCCCTGGATTCGCGGAAAGTGAAGACCTTCGCCGCTCCAGCTGGCGTCGCTGCTGTCGCCATCGGTCTTGGAATACCAGCCGATGCGCGTGTTGATGTCGGTGTTGTTCACGCCCGCAGCACTGACCTTGATCAGCACCTCGCGTGGCCCCGGTGTGGGCACCGGTATGTCGTCGCGAAGCACGAGCTTCTCTAGTCCGCCGTGTCCGGTGAGTTGCATGCCCTTCATGTGTACGGGGAGACCAGTCATTGGGTCGTGTCCCTCTGCGTGGTGTAAGAAGCGGTCGGCGGGTCATCGGCTCCGGTATGGCACGAACGCTCGTCAGGCTGCGACCGCAGGCAGGCTGACGTTTCCATTCTCGCCAACTTCGGCGAGGATTTCCAGGATCCTGTAGCGGCGCTGCAGCGCCACTCGTCGTTCTGCTCGAGCAGCAGTGCGCCCACGAGGCGATAGATCGCGGGCAGCGCGTTCGTTGGTCTGGGCAAAGATCGTCGCCACCAGGGTTGCGCATGATATGGACGCTGCAGCGCTGCCAGGTCGCCGAGATCGCCTCGCGCATGGCCGCTCCCAGCCCCTCGTCGAGTTCGTGCGCGCGGTGGCTGAGGGCGATCTGGTCGCGCTGCACACGCACCGACCTGGCCGGGTGGCGACGAGTACATGACGATGGACTTCCTCCGCTTCGACGCCGACGTGAACAACGTGGTGAGTTCGGTCGCCGAGAATAGGGCAGCAGCTGTAACCGATCCGCGGGCTTCAAGGGCCTGCTTTAGTCATGGGTACACGATCATCTACCGGATCGTGCGCATAGCCGGCAGGCACCAGCCACTCGGAGAAGCCCGCCCGCCAGTCGACGACTGTGGATTCGAGGTAGCACCGGTGATACTTGGGGAAGATTGCGGCAAGCAGCGTGGCCTACATGTCCATTGAGGTGGAAAACCACAGTACGCCACAACTGCTTCATCAATGTTGAGTGCGGAGGCGTCGATGCCTTACCCGTCGCGGCGTGAGCCTTTCTTCTCCGCATCACTGGCCGGTGCCCATGAATCGATGATCAGCAGCTTGGGCTTGAACAGTTGCAGCAGCTTCTCCTCGAGCCGCTTGTCGGCATGCGCCTTCGTCAAGGCCATCTCCTTATCGTCTTGTCCCTCGGCAGCGAACTCACGACGCTATGGATACCTGGGTCTTGCCCGTGCCGGGCCCGCCGATGAACACCACCTTCTGCGCCTGATCGGTGAAGGCGAGATCAGCCAGGTCCGTGATCAGCTTGCGATCGACACACCACTGGGTGAAGTCGAAACCGGCCAGGTCACGGTGTACGGGGAAGCGCGCCGCATTCATCGGGTAACGGATCGAGCGCATCGCCCGGTCGGTGGCCTCGGCCTCGAGCAGCCGTTCGATCAACCACCGCGATGTCTGCAGGCCCGCCTCGTTCTCCCTGCCGCCTAGCTCGCCCCAGGTGCTGGCCATGCCACAGAGCCGCAAGGCTTTCAGTTCCGCGCCGATGTCACGCATGATCGGCCTCCTGGCGGCGTTTTCAGCCACTTCTCCACCGTATTGCGCGACAGCCCCGTGCGCCGTGCGATCTCCGATCGGGACAGCCCATCCCGGTAGTGCATCCTTCTGACCTTGCCCAACATCTCCATGGTGATCACCTCATCAACCCCGCCTCGAAATGAGGCAGGCAGGTTGAACACCCTGGTCGGTTTTCAAGCGGAATCCACCCGGGTACATGGCAAGTCTTCGGCCGGCGCCAACAGGCCTCCCTTCATCCGCGCGGTTCCAGCCATGGACGTTCGCGCGGCGGCCGCTGTCCGGGCAAGCGCGGGCCTGCGCTGCTTCCGCCATGCGCTCGGGAATGTTTCATTGCGAACATGTGAAACAGTTCTGAAACGTTTCAGCCGTTTGGGCCGGGCGTTTGCGCTGCTCCTCTTTATTCTTTAATGCATTGATTTTATTGTTTATTTTTAAAGTTCTGGGTCAGAAGTGCTGCTGGCACAGGGTTTGCTAAAAGGCTATCGTGAATACGGAACGGACTCATTGGCGGCAGCCAGGGGCCGTGCGCCGAAATCGCTCAACGACCCCGTAACCGGCAAGGAGCAACAATGGACTTCTCACTTTCGTCTTCCCTGCAGGAGCTTCAGACAAGAACGCGCCGTTTCATCGCGGAGGAGATCATCCCTTACGAGAAGGACCCGCGGCAGACGCCGCACGGGCCCAGCGAGGAACTGCGCGCGGAGTTGGTCGGGAAGGCACGTGCCGCCGGTCTGCTGACTCCGCATGCCTCGCGCGAGCTCGGCGGCCTGGGTCTTTCGCATGTCGAAAAGGCGGTCGTCTTCGAGGAGGCCGGCTACTCGACCATGGGCCCCACGGCGCTGAACATCCACGCCCCTGACGAGGGCAACATCCATCTGATGGAAGTGGTCGCTTCGGCGGAACAGAGAGACCGCTGGCTGAAGCCGCTGATCGAAGGGCGAACGCGCTCCTGCTTCGCGATGACCGAGCCGGCGCCGGGCGCGGGCGCAGACCCCTCGATGCTGGCCACGACCGCGGTGCGCGATGGTGACGACTACGTCATCAACGGCACGAAGTGGCTGATCACCGGCGCCGAGGGCGCCGCCTTCGCGATCATCATGGCGAAGATGGAGGACGGCTCGGCGACGATGTTCCTGTCCGACATGGACAAGCCGGAAATCGAGCTGGTGCGCACGATGGACACGCTCGACAGCTGTTTCGCCGGCGGCCACGGCGTGCTGCGCTTCAACAACCTGCGCGTGCCCGCCACCGATGTGCTGGGCGAGACCGGCAAGGGCTTCCGCTATGCGCAGGTGAGGCTCGCGCCGGCGCGGCTGACGCACTGCATGCGCTGGCTCGGGCAGGCCCGGCGCGCCCATGACACGGCGCTGGAGTACGCCCGCAAGCGCGAGGCCTTCGGCAGGGTCCTCGGCGAGCACGAGGGCGTGAGCTTCATGCTCGCCGACAACGAGATGGACCTCCATACTGCACGCCTGCATATCTGGCACACGGCCTGGCTGCTCGACCAGGGTGAGCGCGGCAACTTCGAGTCCAGCCGAGCCAAGGTGGTGTGTTCGGAAGCCGAGTGGCGGGTAGTCGATCGCAGCGTGCAGATCCTCGGTGGCCAGGGCGTCACCCACGAAACCATTGTCGCGCGCATCTTCGCCGACATGCGCGCGTTCCGGATCTACGACGGCCCGAGCGAGGTGCACCGCTTCAGCCTGGGCAAGAAGCTGGTGGCCGGTCGCGATCCGGCGCGCGGCGCGGCCGGGGGGGCGCGGTGATGCAGCCCGCTTCCCCGGGAACACTGTTCGATCTCGCCGGCAAACTCGCGCTCGTCACCGGCGCCTCGTCGGCGGGACTGGGGCGTCATTTCGCCCGCGTGCTGGCGCAGGCCGGCGCCGAGGTGGTGGTGGCGGCGCGCAGCAGCGACAAGCTCGAGGCCCTGGTGGCCGAGATCGCCGCCGCGGGCGGCCGCGCCCATGCCGTGTCGATGGACGTGACCGATTTCGCCGGTGTCGCCGCTGCCTTCGACCGCGCGGCCGAACTGGCGGGCGTGCCCGACATCATCGTGAACAACGCCGGCCTGACCGTCACCAAGCCGCTGCTCCAACACACCGAGGCCGACTGGGACCGCGTGGTCGATACCAACCTCAAGGGCGGCTGGCTGGTCGCCACCGAGGGGGCGCGCCGCATGGTGGCCGCCGGCAAGCAGGGCTGCATCGTCAATATCGCCTCGATTCTGGGCCAGCGCGTGGCGGGCGGCGTTGCGCCCTATGCCATCTCAAAGGCTGGCGTGGTGCAGGCGACGAAGGCGATGGCGCTGGAACTCGCCCGCCACGGCATCCGCGTCAATGCCTTGCTGCCGGGGTACGTGATCACCGACCTGAACCGCGACTTCCTCACCAGCGAGGCCGGCGACAAGCTGCGCCTGCGCATCCCTAGCCGGCGCTTTTGCGAGCTCGACGATCTCGACGGTCCCCTGTTGTTGCTGGCCTCGGACGCCGGCCGGGCGATGTCGGGAGCGTGCGTCGCAGTCGATGGCGCGCATCTGGTGAGCGGACTTTGACTACATCGGAAAAGAAGACCATGGAAGAGAAATCACGCAAGGCGATAGAGCGCTTCGTCGCGCAGGCTGCGGGGGCGTCGTCGGCACGCATCGTAGACGCCCGCCTGCTGTCGGGTGGCGCCGTGCAGGAGAATTGGCTGCTCGATCTCAACATCGCGGGCGGACTGCACTCGGGCAGGCTGGAAGCCGTGTTGCGCTGCGACTCGCCGACCGCGGGCGTGGCGATCAGTCATGGCCGGGAGCAGGAGTTCGCGCTGCTGAAGACCGTGTTCGATGCCGGCGTCACCGTACCCGAGCCGCTGTGGCTGTGTGACGACCCGGCGGTTATCGGCCGCCAGTTCTTCCTCATGCGCCGCATCGGCGGCACTGCGGCAGGCCATCTGCTGGCGAAGGACGGCCGCTATGGCGGCAACCGCGTGCAGCTTGCCGAGCGCCTCGGCCGGGAACTCGCGCGCATCCACTCCGTGCGTCCGCCGCAGCCGGCGCTCGGCTTCCTGCCCTGGTACGAGGATGCGCCCGCGCTGCACCTTGTCGCCCAACATCGCGCCTTTCTCGACGGCCACCACAGCGCGCACCCGGTGCTCGAGTTCGGGTTACGCTGGCTCGAGCGCCATGCGCCGCCACGCGACCTCGTCACGCTGTGCCATCGCGACTATCGCACCGGCAACTACATGGTCGACGAGCAAGGCCTCACCGGGGTACTCGACTGGGAGTTCGCCGGCTGGAGCGACCCCCTCGAGGACATCGGCTGGTTCTGTGCCAAATGCTGGCGCTTCGGCAAGGTGGAGCAGGAGGCCGGCGGCATCGGCGCCCGCGAGGACTTCTATCGCGGCTACGAGGCCGAGTCGGGCCGCCGGATCGACCGGGAGGCGGTGCGCTACTGGGAAGTGATGGCACACATGAACTGGGCGGTCATCGCCATCCAGCAGGCACAGCGCCACGTCTCCGGCGAGGAGAACTCGCTGCTTCTGGCGCTGACCGGCCACATCGTGCCCGAGCTCGAATGGGAAATCCTCAACATGACGGAGAACGACTGATGCGTGATCGACCCACCGGCGACGAATTGCTCGCCTGCGCGCGGCAGCTGTTGCGCGAAGAAGTGCTACCCGCACTGCCTGCCGACAGCAAGCACACGCTGCTGATGGTCATGAATGCGATGTCGATCGCCGAGCGCCAGCTCCGCTTTGGTGACGCGCCCGAGGCGCGCGAACTGGGCGAAGTGCGGCAATTGCTCGACGACCGCATCGTTTCCCTGTCCGATGGAAACCGCCTGCTGGCGCGCCGGCTGCGCGAGGGTGCGGCCGATCCCGGCGCGGGCGGGCGCGGCGCGCTGCTCTCGCATCTGCGCGCGGCCGCCCGGCAACGCCTGGCCGAGAGCAACCCCAAGCATCTGCCAGGCGACAGCAGGTGAGCAGCCGTCCGCCAAGCGAGGCGCGTCGATGAGCACGCTGATCCTGATGAGACATGGTCAGGCCTCGTTCGGCGCGTCGACCTACGACGCGCTGTCGGAGGCGGGGCTCGAACAGGCGAGGGCAAGCGGCGCGTGGCTGGGCCGTCGAGGTGACGCCCTGACTTCCGCCTGGCACGGCCCGAAGCTGCGCCATGCGGATACGGCAGAGCATGTGCTGGCGGTATCGGCCACTGCGGTGAGGTCGGTGATGACACCGGGCCTGGACGAATTCGCCGAGGGCGAGGAACTGCTCGACGCCGCCGCGACGCTGTTCGGCCGGCCGATGAGCGGGCCCGAGGGGCCGTCGCGGCGCGAACAGCTCCGGTGCTATGACGCGGCAATCGAGGCCTGGTCACGCGGCCGCCTGGAGATTCCCGGGCGCGCTAGTTTCCACGATTTTCGCCTCGCCGTGCGGCAGTGGCTCGACGGTGTGGTCGGAGCCCCCGGTGGCGTCTCCGGTCAACACGTGCTGGCGGTGACCTCGGCCGGCGTCGTTGCTGCGGCGACCTGCGAAGCCCTGGGGCTGCCCGACGACCGATGGCTCGCGCTGCTGCGCGTGATCCATAATGCCTCGATCACCGAGCTCGCCTTTTCCAAAGGCCGCTGCGGCCTGCGCAGTTTCAACAGCATCGGCCACCTGCCTCCCGAACTGCTGTCTGCGATATAGAGTCGATGCCATTCCGGTCGCAACCGAACGAGAGGAATTCATGACGAACGAGTTCAGCTTCGAGCCCCTGTCGCCCGTTTCCTTCCTCGACCGCTCCGGCCGCGTTTACGCCGACAGGATCGCGGTCACCGAAGACGGCCGGGAGACCTCCTATGCGGAACTGCTGGCACGCGCGGAGAAGCTCGCCGGCGCGCTGGTCGGCGTGGGTGTGGCCGCCGGCGAGCGCGTCGCCGTCATGGCTCCGAACACCCAGCCGATGCTCGAAGCACACTTCGGCGTGCCGCTCGCCGGCGCGGTCCTGGTCAGCCTGAATACGCGCCTGACGAGCGCCGAGCTCGCCTACATCGTCGAGCACAGCGAATCGCGCGTGCTGGTCTACGACTACGAGTTCGAGCCGGTCGTGCGCGAGGTCGTGCAGCGCCTCGGGCACATGAAGATCCGCACGGTGAGGGTGGGCACGCGTGGCGCCGATGACGAGTACGAGCAGATGCTCGCGGCGGCGCCGAGGCATTCCAGCCGGCCCGCCGACGAGCGCGCGATGCTCGCGCTGAACTACACCAGCGGGACGACCGGAAAGCCCAAGGGGGTGATGTATCACCATCGCGGTGCCTACCTGCAGGCGCTGGCGATGGCGCTGCAGCTCGGCCTCAACGGCGACACCCGTTACCTGTGGGTCCTGCCGATGTTCCACTGCAATGGCTGGTGCTTCCCGTGGGCGGTTACCGCCGCGGGTGGCACCCATATCTGCACGCGGCGGGTCGATCCGGCACTCATCTGGGAGCAGATCTACAACGCCGGCGTCACGCACATCAATGCTGCGCCGACGGTGGTGTCGATGCTGGCCTGGCACAAGGATGCCAAACCGGGAACCCTGCAGCGCAGTGTCCGCATCGGCACCGGCGGCTCGCCACCGACACCGGCGTTGCTGGCACGCATGAAGGATCTCGGTCTCGACATGGTGCACCTGTACGGGCTGACCGAGTCCTTCGGTCCGTCGGTGATCTGCGACTGGCGCAGCGAGTGGAACGCATTGCCGATCGAGAAACAAGCCAGACTCAAGGCGCGCCAGGGCGTGGGCAACGTGATCTCGCAGCCGGTCAGGGTGGTCGCCGAGGATGGCAGCGACGTGCCGGCGGACGGCGCGTCCGTCGGCGAGATCGCTCTGCGCGGCAACAACCTGATGCTCGGCTACTACCGCGACGAGGAAGCGACGCGCAAAGCCTGCCCCGACGGCTGGTTCCGCACCGGCGACGTCGGCGTCATGCATCCCGACGGCTACATCGAACTGAAGGATCGCTCCAAGGATGTGATCATCTCCGGTGGGGAAAACATCGCGTCGGTCGAGGTCGAGCAGGCGCTCGCCACGCATCCGGCGGTGCTCGAGTCCGCCGTCGTGGCAGCGCCGGACGAGAAGTGGGGTGAGGTGCCGGTCGCCTACGTGACCCTCAAGGAGGGGGCAAGCGTGAGCGCCGAGGCACTCGCCGAGCACCTCGGGGGCATCCTGGCGCGCTTCAAGGTGCCGAAGAAGATCGTTTTCGGCGAGCTGCCCAAGACCGCCACCGGGAAGATCCAGAAATTCTTGCTGCGCGACAGGAGCAGGGGCCTTTGAGCACCCGGCCGACGTCGACACAGATCCAACGCAGCAGAGAGTAGTCAGTCCTCCGGGGGCGGCCGCACGCGGGGGCCGATCCTGCTGCAATATCCGTCCAATGCCGCAGCCATTGGCGCCATGCTTGACTCGGGCCCGGCGGGGTGCGGGAGCAGCGCCTACTCCGACCGTTCCGCTGCCTTGAGCCGGCGCCACAGCGTGGTGCGGCTCATTCCCATTGATTGTGCCGCCCGGCTCAGGTTGCCGCCGCAACGGTCGATGGCGTCCCGAATCCGCGCGAGCTCGGTGACCGGCCTGGTCGCCGGCGATCCCGCCGCACTCCGCCGGGCGTCCGGGACCGGCAGATCCTCTACGTCGAACAGCAGGTCGATGAGATCGTCTTGTTGCGCGAGCGTACCTTCGTCGGAGCACGACAGCACCGCCCTCTCCAGCACGTTTTCCAGCTCGCGGATGTTTCCGGGCCAGCGGTGGCGCTCCAGTGCGGGCAGGAGTCGGTCTACGAGTGCGGCGAAGTCGCGCCGCAAGCCCGCCCGCGCCGCGATGCCGGCGATGATGTGGGTGGCGAGCGCGCGCAGGTCGCCGTGGCGCTCGCGCAGCGGGGGCAGGCGCAATTGCAGAATACTGAGCCTGTAGTAGAGGTCTTCGCGGCACTCGCCGGACTCCACCCGTTCCCGCAGGCGGCGGTGGGTGGCGGCGATGACCCTGACGTTTATCGGGGTCGGCTGGGTGCCGCCGAGGCGCACGACCTCGCGCTCCTGCAGCACCCGAAGCAAGCGGGTCTGCAGGGTCGAAGGCATGTCGCCGATTTCGTCGAGGAAGATCGTCCCGGTGTGGGCCATTTCGAAGAGGCCCGGCTTGCCGCCCTTGCGCGCACCGGTGAACGCCCCTTCCTCGTAACCGAAGAGCTCGCTCTCCAGCAGTGCCTCCGGCAGCGAGGCGCAGTTGATGGCGACGAATGGGCAGCTCGCGCGCGGACTCGCGCTGTGTATGCCCTGGGCGAACAGTTCCTTGCCGGTTCCGCTCTCGCCGTAGATCAGGACGGTCGAGTCGGTCCCGGCATAGCGCCGGGCGAGGTCGATCTGGGAGCGGATCGCCGGCGAGGACCCGATGATCTGGTCGAGCGTGTAGCGGGCCCGGTGCTCCTGGCGCTTGGCGCTCATGCGCAGTTGGCGATCGGCGCCGTGCACGGTGCTGGCGTCCTGGCACACCATTACCGCGCCGACGACCTCACCGTGTTCGTGCATCGGGTAGAGGCTGGCGAGCACCGTGTGCTGGCCGAGGTGAAGCACCTGGTTTCGTCGCTGGCCGCCCTCGGCCAGGAGCCGCTTGAACTCGAGTTGGGGGGCGAGCTGATCGACGTCCTGTCCGACCGAGGAAGCGACCTGCACACCGATGACGCTGGCCAATGCGGGATTGATGGCCTGAATCATGCCCTTGGCGTCGACCGCGATCACGCCGTCGCTCAGATGTCGCAGCGTCGCGTTCAGCCAGGTGCGCTCGGCGGCCTCGGCGCGGGCGGCGTCCATGGTTGCCAGGGCGTCGTCGAGCGCACGGCGGATTGCCGCCGGCGAGACCGCGAGGATGCCGACCAGCCCGTGCTGGCGAGCGCTTTGCGTCACCATCGACGAGCCGATGATGACCTTGCAGCCTTGCCCTCCGAGCGTCGACACCAGCGCTTGCGCCTCCGCGAGGGTGGTGTAGGTCCCCTGTTTGATGTCCACGCCCCACAAGCGGCGGACGTACTCGAGGTCGACGATCGGGTGGCGGTAGCGGACGACCGCAGCCGCGCCGGTCGTCTCGCGCGCCTTGTCCAGGGCGTAGAGGATGTCGTGTCCGCTGGCCTGCATCAACACCACCGGCGTGCCGATCTGGCGGCGCAGGTACGCGCCGGTGGCGCCGGCGCAGACGAAGACGTCCGCCTCGCTATTGCCCTCGACCGCCTGTGCGAACGCCAGCACGTCGGCGAAGGCCAGGTCGACGATGCGGATGTCGGCCTGGCCCGCATAGGCGGGGATCACGCTCGCGACCTCGCGAGCGAGCTGGCTCGGCTGCTCGATGAGTTCCAGGTGACTGATCAGGAAGACGATGCGCGGCGTGGCCGAAGCGGAGAGACTCCTGCTCATGCGTCAATCCGCGCGGGCCGAGGCCGGCAGCCTGTCGACCAGATGATCGAAGTAGCGCTCCAGGAGCCGCTGCGCCTGCTGGCCGAACATGCGTATGCGCCCGGTGTGAATCAGCACCAGCAGGCCCACCATGTGCGCAAACAGCGCGGTGACCTCGGCCTCGGCCGCTGCCGCGTCGAGGCCGTGCGCGATCAAGGCTTCTTCGCTTGGCTGCAGCGCGGCGCGCAGCCGTGCGTCAAGCTGCGCGTTGAGTTCCCGGGTCAGGCCCATCGGCCGCACGCCCTTGAACAGATAAAAGCCGAGGTCGAGATCGCGCGGGTTCTCGCGGTAGAACTCGAAGAAGGCCCCGGCCTTGCTCCGCAGCCGCGCGTTCGGGCTGCCGGCATCCGCGCCGGCGGCGACATGCTCGTTGAGGCGTTCGAGCGATTCGCCCAGCAGCGCCGCGTAGATCTCTTCCTTGCTGGCGAAATAGCTGTAGATCGCGCCCGGCGTGTACCCGGCGCGGCGGGCGATTTCGCGCATGCTGACGCCGTCCAGCCCGAGTTCGAAAAAGGCGGCACGGGCCGCATCCATGATCAGCGAGCGGCGCACCTGCGCCATCGCGTCCGCGCGCAGGGCGCGCGCCTGACTTTCGGGTTCGCGTGCCGCGGGGTCCGCCGCCGAAGCTGGCGGAGCCGGCGAGGTTCTCATTGACTTGCTCACAGGCGGATTCTACTATTGGTGAAAAAATTGAACACTGTTCAATGCATCGCCCGATGACGAGGCGAGAAGATGCTGGAGACAGCAGCCCAGGCGAGTCGGTGAACGAGGCCGATCTCGCGCGTCTGCGCGAGATCGGTGCCCGCACCTGGCAGCGCACGCTCGACAACCGCCTGGGCGTCGGCCACGAGGAACTCGCGCGATCTTGCCGCCGTGCCGGAACTGGCCGGTGGCCACCACGAAACGATGGGCGG
>JBFGZP010000070.1:0-13073 GCA_041586695.1 Thauera sp. | reverse complement strand
CGCTGATACGCGCCCGGCGCAGGCGCCGCCGGGTGGTCCCACATCGATTGGCCGTTGATTTCGTGGTAGTCTCCGCGGCCGCGGTGGCGGGCAGGATTGCATGCCGCTGGTGGAAATCCGCCCGCCCGACGGCCGACGCCGCGGCGGATGAGATCCGCGTATTCGCCGGCCGTGGAAAAGCGTCGTCGCCCCCCGGTGGTGGACGCTGCCGCCGCCTCGCACGCGATAGCTGCGCATCAGCTTGGACGAAGAAGGACATGTCGAAGGATTTACCGGAGAGCTCCAGTTCGGGTGCCAGGATGGCCTCATCCGCGCGTACACCCCTCGGCGAGCTTCTGGTCGCTGCGGCGAAACTAAGCGCGCGCGACCTCGAGCGGGCCTTGTCCGCTCAGCAGGAAATGGGCGGGATGATCGGTCGCGTGCTGGTGCGGCTCGGCCTGGTTTCGGAAGCCGACGTCGTGCATGCGCTTTCCACCCAGCTCGGCCTGCCTGTCGCCGCCGCGGAGGACTTCCCTTCGATCCTGCCCGATGTCGAGGGACTGCTTCCGGAGTTCCTCCACAGCAATCGGATCGCGCCACTGAGCATCGAAGCCGGCTGCCTTTCGATTGCCATGGCCGTGCCTCAGGACGCGTTCGTCGTCAAGGCGCTGCACCTCTCGACCGGGCTCGACATCCGGCCCGTCCTCGCGCTCGAAAGCGACATCGAAAAGGCGCTGGAGCAGGGCGTCGATGACAGCGCCGAAGAGGGTGAAGACGGATTCGACGACGAAGCAGGGGCGGGGGATTTCGTCGAACACCTGCGTGACCTTGCCAGCGAGGCACCGGTCATCAGGCTCGTCAATGCCATTGTCGGGCGGGTCATCGACCTGAGGGCCTCGGACATCCATCTCGAGCCCTTCGACGAGGGGCTGCATGTGCGATACCGCGTGGACGGTGTGATCCAGAGCGACGAGACGGCACCGCCCAAGCTCACGGCCGCCATCGTCTCCCGCGTGAAGTTGCTCGCGCATCTCGACATCGCCGAGCGTCGCCTGCCCCAGGATGGCCGCATCAAGGCCCGGGTAAAGGGGCGCGAACTCGACCTGCGCGTGTCCACCGTGCCTACGGTTCATGGCGAAAGCGTCGTCATGCGCGTGCTCGATCGTGCCAGCGTGCGTTTCAGCCTCGAAGAAATGGGTTTCGACCGCGACACGCTCGAGCGCTTCAACGCCTTGCTTGCCCGCCCGCACGGCATCGTGCTCGTCACCGGGCCGACCGGCTCGGGTAAGACCACCACGCTCTATGCCGCCCTGGCCAAGCTGGATGCGGGCGCGCTCAAGATACTCACCGTGGAGGATCCGGTTGAGTACCAGCTCGATGGCATCAACCAGATCCATGTGCATCCCCAGATCGGGCTCACCTTCGCCAGTGCCCTGCGCGCCATCCTTCGCCAGGACCCGGACATCATCATGATCGGTGAAATGCGCGACGGTGAAACCGCGCAGATCGCCGTTCAGTCGGCACTGACGGGCCACCTCGTGCTGTCGACCCTGCACACCAACACCGCTGCCAGCGCGGTTGTTCGGCTCCAGGACATGGGGGTCGAACGCTACCTCATCACCTCGTCGGTGAGCGGTGTGCTCGCCCAGCGACTGGTCCGACGCCTGTGCGACAAGTGCAAGGAAGCCTACGTGCCGCCGCCGGAACTCATCGCCAGTTCCGGCCTGGACCGGTTCTGCACTTCGTCGGCCGTGATCTACAGCGCTCGTGGCTGCGCACACTGCCGCGGTTCGGGCTATCGTGGGCGAACCGGCATCCACGAGCTGTTCGAACTCGACGAAACCATGCAGCGGGCCATCATCGATGGGGCCGACGCCGCCGTGCTGAACGCGACCGCACGCCGCGCCGGCATGGTCAGCCTGTATGAAGACGGATTGCGCAAGGTGGTCGCCGGCCTTACGTCTCTGGACGAGGTGATGCGAGTCACCCAAGACCAGACCGGTGCCTGAGTTTTCCTACCGTGCGGCCGATACCGCCGGCGCCATCGCCGAGGGCCGGCTCGAGGCTCCCAACCAGCAGGTCGCCCTGCGGCAATTGCGCGACCGTGGCCTGACGCCGATTCGCATCGGCGAAGCCGCGGCCGAGCGCACCGGGTCTGGGGCCGTCGGCGGACTCGTCGGTCCTGAGGCGTCACCCCGGCGTACCGGCGGACGGCTCAATCAGGTCGATGTGCTCGCGCTCACGACCGAACTGGCCATCATGTTGCGTGCCGGCCTCGCACTCGATAGCTCACTGCGCGTGCTCGTCGGCATGAGCCACAAGCGCGCCGTTGCCGACCTGATCCAGGACATCCTCGAGAACGTCAAGGGCGGCGCGCCCCTGAGCCGCGCGCTCGCCCGTCAACGCGAGCTGTTCGGCGATTTCTACATCAACATGGTGCGCTCGGGCGAAGCCAGCGGGAAGCTCGCCGAGGTTCTCGCCCGTCTGGTCGAGCACATGGAGCGGACCCGCGCCCTGCGCGACAGTGTCGTGTCCGCCACCATCTATCCGGCGATCCTGCTCGCCGTGGCCGTGCTTTCGCTGATTGCCATGCTCGGTTTCGTCGTGCCCCAATTCGAAACCCTGTTCAGGGACATGGGCGATGCGCTCCCCCTGCCCACACGCATCGTCCTCGACCTCGGCAAGTTCTTCACCGACTATGGCATCTTCCTCGCTCCCGGCGCGATCCTCGTGGCGTGGGCTCTGCGACGCTGGCTTCGCGGCCCGCGAGGACGAGACTGGTGGCAGGAACGGGTGCTGGCGACTCCTTTGCTCGGGCGGCTCGTCCTCAAATACGACATCACCCGATTTTCGCGCTCGCTGGGGACGCTGCTCGGCAATGGGGTCCCCATCCTCGCGGCGCTCGGCATCGCCACCGAAACGGTCGGCAATCGTCGCCTGCGCGAGGCGCTTGCGGATGTCGTGCCGAAAATGAAGGGCGGGGGAAAGGTCGCCGATGCGATCGCCGGCACCGGCCTGTTCGAACCACTCGCGGTCAATCTCGTCCGCGTCGGCGAAGAGACCGGCCGTCTCGATGCAATGATGCTCGAGCTCGCGCGCATCTTCGATCGCGACGTCGAGAACGGCATCAAACGCGGCCTGACCCTGCTCGAGCCCTTACTTATTCTTACCTTGGGCGTGCTGATCGGCGCGATCATCGTATCTATCCTGTTGGGCATTCTGTCGATCAACGATCTCGCCGTATAATTCGAAGTTTTCCATAGGAATCAGAGTCATGAGTCTTTCCTCGCGCCGCGTTTCGGCAGCGGATCGCGGTTTTACACTGGTCGAACTCCTCGTCGTGCTCGTCATTCTCACCCTGCTGGCCGGTCTCGTCGGCCCGCGCCTGCTGGGGCAGCTCGGCGGCGCCAAGTCCAAGACCGCCGCGGTGCAGATCGCGGACATCGGAAAGGCGCTGGAGATCTACAAGCTCGATGTCGGACGCTTTCCCACCACGAACGAAGGACTGGACGCGCTGATGAAACGGCCGGGCAACCTCGGCGGCTGGAACGGCCCCTATCTGAAGGGCAGCGTCGTTCCGCCCGACCCCTGGGGCAATCCTTACCGCTACGCCAATCCCGGCCCCAATGGCGGGCCGGAGATCCTGTCGCTCGGTGGCGATGGGGCGCCGGGGGGCGAGGGTGAAGATGCGGACATTCGCAACGTCCAGTAGTCAGGCGCACTTTCATCCGCGGAAGCGGGTCACGAAGCGCCCGAGCGCACGCCCGGGCGGCTTCACCCTGGTGGAACTGCTGGTCGTCTTTGCCATTGGTGCGCTGCTCGTTGCGCTCGCGCCGCCAGCGTTCGAGCGCATGCAGGAGTCCGCGCGCTATCGTGAAACGCTCGCGCGCGTGCTCTCGGACATCCGCACCGCTCGCAGCCTTGCCCAGGCCGAGGGGCGCAATGCGGTCTTTGCCGTCGACCTGCGGGAAAAATCCTACCGGCTCGATTCCCGCCCGGCACGCCCCGTGCCGGAAGGCCTCGAGCTGCGCGCGATCGTCGCGGAATCCGAATTCCTGCCGGCTGGCGTGGCCAGAATCCGCTTCTTGCCCGATGGCGGCGCGACCGGCGGCAGCATCGAGATCCTGCGCCCGACGGGTTCCGGGGTCAGGCTGCGTGTCGACTGGTTGTCGGGCAGGGTGACGCAGGAGGCCATCGCACCTTGAAACGGGCGCAGTCCGGCTTCTCGCTGCTCGAATTGCTGGTTGCCTTCGCCATCATGGCGCTCTCGCTCGGGGTGCTGTACCAGGCGAGCGCCAGCAGTGTCCGAAACGTGGGCGAGATTCGCGATCACGCCCGCGCCGTGCTGCTGGCCGAATCCCTGCTCGCGACACGCGACTTCGTCGAGCCCCAGGGCTGGAACGAGAGCGGGCAGTTTCAAACCTACACGTGGCAGGTTCGCAGCGTCCCACAGGGCGGGATCGATGGTGGCGGCGTCGTGTTCCACCGCGTCGGCGTCGATGTCGCCTGGCAGGAGCGGGGTCGCGCACGCAGCGTCGAGCTCGTCACCCTCATGCCGCAGGCCAGGCCTCTCACGCCATGAAGCGCAACCCGGCCGGTACGGGCTTTACCCTCGTCGAGCTCATCGTCGTCATGGCACTGCTGTCGGTCATTGCGCTCGCGATGGGTTCGGCAATGCGGTCCTTCGCCACGGCCGAACAGCGCGTGGGGGAGCACATGCTGCTCGAGGACGACCTTCGCGTGACGACCTCGCTGCTGCGCAACATCCTCGCCCGCGTCGCGGTCAAGTCGATCCCCGACGAGAATTCGGTGGCCAGCAGACTGGAGTTCGCCGGCACCGAGGGGGAGCTCGCCTGGGTCGGCGTGATGCCGGCGCGGCTCGGCGCCGGCGGCTTGTACATCTTCGATCTGGTCGTCGAGCAGGATGCCGGCGGCGCGGTGTTGGCGCTCCGTTTCCAGCCCTACGTCGCCCCCGCGCAGCGATCGCCCGCGCGCCGGCCCGATCGCCGGGTCTTGATCGACGACGTCGACGCTTTTCGCCTCGCCTACATGGACCCGGACAATCCCGAACTCTCCTGGATCGATGCATGGCCGCATGCGGATCGCCTGCCTTCCCATGTGCGGGTATCGATCCGGCGCGGCACCGATTCCTGGCCGGATATCGTCGTCGCGTTCAGGCCCCTGCTGTCCGGCGAAGGCGGCGGCGGGGCTGCAGTGTTCGGGCCTTTCGGCAAATGAAGGCGGCCGCCCTGCGTTCCCCCCAACAGGGCCTCGCCCTCGTTGCCGTGATGTGGCTGGTCGCGGCGCTCAGCCTGATGGCCGCCAGCATGACTTATACGATGCGTGCCGAAGTGCGTGTCGTGTCCACCCTGCGTGACATGGCGGCCGCGTCGGCGCTCGGCGACGCCGTCATCCAGCTTGCCGCGGCGCAGCTTGTGACGCCTGGGGCGATTCGTGACCAGTATCGGCAGTTCGAGCTGGATTTCGAGCGCCGGCGCTTCGAGGTGCGCGTCGTTCCGCTCACCGGCCTGATCGACCTCAATGCCGCGCCCGCCGCCTTGCTTGGCGATCTGTTGGCGACGGCCGGCGGGCTCGATGCCGATGCCGCGTCCATCCTCGCGCAGCGCATCGTCGACTGGCGCGACAAGGATGATGCGGCGCTGCCCTCCGGCGCCGAAAATGACGCCTATGTAGCCGCAAACAGCCTGTTCAGAACACGCGGCGAAGGCTTCGAAGCCACCGAAGACCTGCTTCAGGTGCTCGGGATGGACGTAGACCTTTATGGTAAGATCTCGCCCCTTGTGACGGCCGACGGCGGCGCCGACAAGGTCGACCCGATGGCAGCCCCCTTACCGGTGCTTCTGGTTCTCGCAGGGGCCAATGCACAAGTCGCCGAGCGCGTCTTCGTCGCCCGCGCGACCGACGGCAAGCTCGCGGACACATCGGGTCTCAGTCCTGCTCATACAGGGCAATCGGCCGCGTCGCGATATCGCATCGAGGCGCGCGTGCCGTTGCCCAGTGGAGTGATCATGGTTCGTACCCAGGTTGTCGATGCGTCGCCGTCGCAGGCCCAGCGCGTGCCGTGGCGCCTGGTCCATGCCGGGCGAAGCCTCGAACAACCCCAAGTCGCCCCGTCCCCCTCGCAATGAATCCACAAGATCTGCCGGCTTCCCGAGATCAGCTCAACCTGTTTGGCCTCGACCTCGGTCGCGTCGCCGATTACCTGCGTCAGGGCTGGGCCGAGGCCCTGCGTGCGCCGGCCCTCGCCTGGCTAACGCCGGTCGAGCCGGTGCGGCTGTTGCGGCCCGACGGCGGTGAAGCCACCATCCTCGCCGGAGTCCCGACCGACAAGGCGTTTCGGCGCGTGCAGTCGCTCGCCGTCGAACTGCCCGAAGAACTCGTGCTGCGCCGCAGCCTCGTCCTGCCGCACATGGCGGATGCGGAACTGCGCGCAGCGGTCGAGCTCGAAGCGCGCTCGGCGAGTCCCTTCCCCGCGGAGGATCTCGCCTGGGGATACCGTGCCGGTTCGGAGGGCAATCGTGGGCTGGCGGTGGAGCTTGTCCTTTCCTCGCGCCGGCGTATCGACGCCTATCTGGGCACGCTGCGCGAGCGCCTCGGTGCGCTGCGGCCGGAAGTCTGGACCGCAGGTCCGGTGATGATCCCCGGCTTTGGCGAAGCCGCCCGTCACGGGCGCGTGCGGCGCGCGCGTCTGCGCGTGCTCGGACTGCTGGCGCTCGCCTTGCTCCTGCTCGGAGCCCTCGCCCTCACGCCCACGCTGCATCTGCGCGAGCGCGCCGTCGAGGCCCAACTCGCGTACACGCGACTTGCCCGGGAAACGGCGCCCCAGGCCGAGCTGCGCGCCCGTATCGTGGCCGCCAATGACCGTCTTGCCGCAGCGCGCGCCCTCGGCGGCGCGCAAGTCACGCCGTTGGCACTCATCGACGCGCTGACGCGCAACCTGCCCGACGACACCACGCTGAATCTGCTGGAAATCCGTGGCGACAAGGTTCGCTTTGCCGGGCAGGCTGCCAACGCCGCGGGGATCATGCAGAAGCTCGGTGCCCACCCGGCGTTTCGCGACGTGCGGGCACCGTCGCCTTCGGCACGGGCCGGCGCCGGCAAGGAGAGCTTCACGGTCGAATACACGGCCGTGCCGGAGGCGCTTCGACCATGAACGTGGCTCGGCAACGCCCTCTCGTCGCCGTCGGCATCACCCTGCTGCTCGCGCTCACGGTGCTTGCGCTGCCGGTGTCCTACGTGAGGAACAAGCACCAGTGGGCGCAGGACAAGCTGGCCGAACTCGAGCCGCGTTATGCGCGCCTCGCGGGCCTTGCGGCAGTGAGCGATCAGCTCGAGAAGGGCGCGGCGCAGGCCGATGCCGCGCTCGCCCGTTTCGCCTACGCTTCCTCGCTCGACATCAGCCAGGCAGGAAACGACGCCCAGCAGCGGGCGCGCCGCGCCATCGAGGACGCCGGTATGAGCGTTTCCAGCAGCCAGGTCCTGCCGGCGCAGCCCGAAGAAGGCTTCGATCGCATCGCCGTGGCCGTGCGTGCGGAAGGCAGCTTGCCGCAGGTTCAGGCGGCGCTCGCCGCGCTCGCCGATGCCAGCCCGGCGCTCGGCCTCGACCTCCTGTCCCTGCGGGGAACGGGCGGATCGCAGCGGCTCGCCTGCCAGTTCACGCTGCACGCACTTCGGCTGCGCCCATGAAGCTGCCGGTCGTCCCCGTCCTGTTGCTCGTCAACCTCGCGCTTGCCCTCGCGATCGCCTGGCTGTGGGCGGATCCCGCGCGCTATACCTGGGTCGCGCCGGCCGCGCTCGCTCCCGACGCGGGGACGCTCACGGTCGATGCGCCGGCGCCCGAAGCGATCGACCTCGCCCGCTATCGCGAAACCGTCGACCGACCGCTTTTTGCTCCAGATCGTCGTCCGCCTGCACATTCGGTGGCGTCGGCCGAATCGGGCCCCGCGGCGACCGATCCCTTTGCCGACCTGCGCCTGTTCGCCCTGTTCGATGCGGGGCAGGGCAGGGAGGGCGCGATCGTCGCGACCGGCGGCGTGACGCGCCGCGTGCGCGCGGGTGACAAGGTCGGCGACTGGACCCTCGAGGGCGTCGACGGTCGAGAGGCCATTTTCGTCAACGGTGACGAAACGCGCACCGTGGCGCTGCCGCGCGCGCTGCTTCCCGGCGCGGCGGCGGCCGACGCATCCTCGGCCAGTGCGCAGCCGGGCGAGGCACAGCCGGCGCCGCCGCAGCGGACCGAGGCGCCGCCTCCCGGCGCCGGTGCAAGATCCGCCCGGGATCGCGTTCGCGAACGCATCGCCCGCAACAACGTTCACCGAATTCAGAATGGCTTGCCTCCCGAGCCCCTGCCCGAATGACCATCGCACCCATGTCGACAAATCTATTGTTCACCTTCATTGCCGCGATCGGTATCGGCGCCGCCAGTTCCCTGGCAATGGCGCAGGTTGCCGTTTCGCCATCCGGAACCGTCTCGGTGCAGGATCATGCGGACGATCCCCTCGCCGACCGTAGTGGCCCTCCCGCACCAGTGCGGGAGGCTCGCATTACCCCGGTGCATGCGCTGGTTCCCGCCGCCACGGCAATGCAGGGCGAGGTAGCCGACGCCACGCGCGAATCGATGGCGGGCACGGCAGAAACTGCGCCTGCGCGCCCGGCCGTCGAGGGGGAGTCGGGGCAGGCAGGCGAGGCCCCCGGAGCGGCGGAAGAGCCTCGCATCATCCGCGGCAACGACCGCGTCATCGCGCCGCCGCGTGCCGCGGTGGCGCCTGGGGGTGCGGCAACGAAGACGATCGAGCTCAAGTTCGAACAGGCGCCGATTGCCGAGGTCGTCATTGCGATCCTCGAGGACGTCGCCGGCGTCGACTACGTGATCCATCCGCCGCTGGCAGGGACCATCACGCTATCCACCCGGCGCGCGATATCCGCCGATCAGGCCATGCTCGTGCTCGAAAGCGTGCTCCAGGCCAACGGTATCCTGATCGCGCGCGACACGCGCGGGGTTTATCACATCGGCAGCCCCGAGGCGGTCAAGGGCATCGTCTCGGCGCCGCGTCTCGCCGGAAAGGGGGCGCTGCCGCCCGGATTCGGTTCGGTGGTGGTGCCGCTCAATTACATCGGCGCCGGCGAAATGGCCGAGATCCTGCGTCCCGTCGCCACGCCGGAAGCCTTCCTGCGCGTCGATAGCCTGCGCAATCTCCTCGTGCTCGCCGGCTCACGCGCCCAGGTCGAGGGCTGGCTCGAAATCGTCAACATGTTCGACGTCGATCTGCTCAAAGGCATGTCCGTCGGGGTGTTCCCGCTGCGCTATGCAAGCGTGCGCGAAGTCGATGCCGCCCTGCGCATGATGACGAGTGGGGCGGGCGCACCGGCGGGAAGCGCCGCCGGTGCGGCGCCGCCGACGGGCAGCGCCGGCTCGCCGGCGACGCTTGCCGAGGCCCATCCCCTGTATGGCGCGATTCGCGTCATGCCGATCGAACGCCTCAACAGCATCCTGGTCGTGACGCCGCGCGCCGCCTATCTCGAACAGGCGCGCGAATGGATCGAACGTCTCGACCGGCCCGGCAGCAGTGAGTTCGAGGCCAGGTTGTTCGTGTATCCGGTCCAGAACGGTTCGGCCGCCCACCTGGCGAAGGTGCTCAACGGCGTATTCGGCGACGGCCGCGACGCGGAAGGGCGCGAAGACTCCGGCGTCGCGCCCGGGCAGCGCGCCGTGAGCGCGAGTTCGGCCGGCGCGTCCGCCTTCGGCTTGACGGGCACGAACACGCGCAGCACCGGCCTCGGCGCGGCGGGCACCGCCGGCGCGCTCGGCAGCGGGCTGGGCGTGGCGCCGGGCAGCCAGACCACGGCGACCACCGCAGGCGTGACCACGGTGGCCGCCGGCGCAGGCATCCGCGTCATCGCCGACGAGCTCAACAATGCCATCCTCGTCTGGGGCTCGCCCGCCGACTTCGTCAAGATCGAAGCCACCCTGAAGCGCCTCGATCTGGCGCCGACGCAGGTCCTGATCGAAGCGAGCATCATCGAAGTCACCCTCAACGACGAGCTCAAGTACGGCCTGCAGTGGTTCTTTCAGGGCAGCGTAGGGGGGCGCTACAACGGCACCGGTGTGTTGAGCACGGCCGACGGCGGGGTGCTGGGTGGGGCGCTGGCGGGCTTCTCGTACAGCGTGCGCAACCCCCTTGGCGAGGTCCGCGCGGTGCTCAATGCCCTCGCCGACAAGTCCCTGGTCAAGGTCATCTCCAGCCCCTCGCTGATGGTGCTGGACAATCACACCGCAGCCATCGCCGTCGGCGATCAACAGCCGATCCAGACCGCCACCACGATTACCGACGGCGGCAACACCACCACCTCCATCCAGTACAAGGACACCGGCGTCTCGCTCGCCGTCACCCCCTCGGTCAATGCCGGCAACGTCGTCACCATGCTCATCAACCAGTCGGTCACCGACGTCGGCCAGATCGACAGCGCAACCGGGCAGCGCTCCTTCCTGCAGCGCCAGATCGGCAGCAAGGTCTCGGTGCGCTCGGGCGAGACCCTGGTGCTCGGCGGTCTCATTCGCGACAACACCACGACCAGCCGCAGTGGCGTGCCGATCCTGCACGACATCCCGGTGATCGGAAACCTGTTCGGAACCACGACCCGGGACACCGCGCGGACGGAGCTGCTGGTCGTGATCACGCCGCGGGTGGTGCGTTCCGACCAGGAAATGCGCGATGTGAGCGAAGAGTTCCGCTCCCGCCTCAAGGGCCTGGAGGCCTTCGACGACGCACGCAAGAGTTCGCCAGCGCCGGAATCCGCAACGCGGCGCGGCTTCGAGGGCTGAAACTGTCGGCGCCAGGTCCGCTGCGCGAATTGGCAATCCGATCAACCCATCCGATCAACGATAGCAACGCTTCACTTCAATCATGAAAAATCGCTCAAGTTTCCGCCACCTGCGACCGTTAGTGTCACGGAATGTGCGCCAGCTCCTTCTGCCCCTCGCTGCCTGCCTGCTCCCGGCCTGCACCATGTTGCAGACAGGCCCGGCTTCGCCCGAGCAACGGGTCCAGCAGCGTGCCGAGGCCAGATGGAAGGCGCATATTGCCGGGGAGTGGGAAACCGCCTATAGTCTGGCGGCCCCATCGTATCGGGCCCTCAACGACCTCGACCGCTACCGCGGGACCATGGGTGGTGCAGTGGCGTGGAAGAAGGTGGATGTCGTATCGGTCGAATGCGCCGAAGACCTCACGGTCTGCACCGCACGCATTCGGATGGAATTCCAGGCTCCCTTGCGTTCGCGTAAGGGGGAAATTGAAAGCACTTATTTCAACGAGAAATGGGTGGCGGAAGAAGGGCAGTGGTATTTCCTGCCGCGGCGCTGAAGGGAATGCAACGGAGGATGTCTATCGAGAGGTCAAGTAAGAGTTGTGTTTTTGCAAC
Source organism: Thauera sp. (assembly GCA_041586695.1). Lineage (GTDB taxonomy): Bacteria > Pseudomonadota > Gammaproteobacteria > Burkholderiales > Rhodocyclaceae > Thauera. The sequence continues at coordinate 1,655 of JBFGZP010000070.1, read as the reverse complement.
AATGGGCTAGACTTCCCGCCCTTGAGTTGATTCGCCAGATTTGGCTGTGATACTGTTTCCCGGCGTAATGCAAACCAGTTATTTGCGCTTTAATTGGACTTTTCCTAGGAGTCTCTCGATGAAACAAAAACTTCTCGCTCTGAGTGTTGTCGCCGCGATCGGTGGCATGAGTTCGTCCGCATTCGCTGCTGACGCGACTTCGCTTCAGTTCAACGGTGATGGCGTCGGCCACATCCTGATTCAGCCGTACTACACCGCTCAGAACGGCAACGCCACCCTGATCAACATCACCAACACCGATCAGGTTCGCGGCAAGGCTGTCAAGGTTCGTTTCCGCAGCGCCGGCAACTCCGATGACGTGCTCGACTTCCAGGTCTTCCTGTCGCCGGGCGACGTGTGGACCGCCAGCGTGACCGAAGGCGCCGATGGCCGCGCCTTGCTGAGCACCACCGACAAGACCTGCACCGTACCCGCGATTCCGGCCGGTGGCGTGTCCTTCATCACCAACAACCTGCCGCCCGCTGCCAGCGATGCGGTCAAGGCCGACTGGACGCGTGAAGGCTACGTCGAGTTCCTGAACATGGGCGATGTCGTCACCAACGCCGACACCACGACCGACCAGTACAAGCTGTACACCGCGGTCAAGCACGTCAATGGCGTGGCGCCCTGCACCGCTTCGGTCCTGACCAGCAGCACCACCGTCCTGGGCGGTCTCGTCAAGCCGACGACTGGCCTGATGGGCAACTGGACCGTGATCAACGTGCCGAGCGCTGCATCGTGGACGGGCGAGGCTGCCGCGATCGAAGCGCGTATTGGTAGCGATGCCGAAGAAGGCGTCGTGGTCTACCGTGCTCAGAACGGCGATGCGGCTGGCGTTACCGTGAATCAATTCACCGCCGATCCGCTGCTGATCAAGAACGGCACGGTTGCCAACTTCGACCTGCCCGACCTGTCGACCCCGTATATCGTCGCCAACGCGGGTGATGCGACGGCCCAGTCCATGCAGCTGACTCAAGCGCTCGCCGTGAGCTCGGTGACCAACGAGTTCCTGACCGACGCGACCATCGCTGCCGAGACGGACTGGGTGTTCTCGATGCCGACGCGTCGCTACCATGTCGCTTACGACTACGCCGCGACCTTGGCTGCCGAGAAGCGCGTGTTCAACGTCGCAGGCGCAGCGGTCTTCGCGGCCGGCGCGGGTGCTGCCGATTACTTCTACGCGTCCAACACCGAAGTCTCCGGCGACCTGATCTGCACTCTGCTCGGCGACGTGAAGAACTATGACCGTGAAGAGACGACGGCGACCGCCGGCGTGGTGTTCTCCCCGGGCACGATCGCGAAGGTCAAGTTCTGCGGCGAAGGCACCGTGGTCAAGTTCAACGGCTCCGACGTGCTGGGCGCGAACGTGGCGACCGGTGCCCTGAGCACGGGTAGCATCGACGGCTGGACCACGATCAGCACCGCCAATGGTGGCTTTGGCCTGCCGGTCCTGGGTCAGTCCTTCATCCAGGCGACCAACGCTTCTGTCGCGGCTGGCGTGTCGGGTAACTTCGGTGCCGGCTGGAAGCACCGCGTGACCCGCCCGTAATTCATCACGGGTAGTTGCTTGAGTAAAACGGGGCAGGGTAACCTGCCCCGTTTTTTCGTCTACTTCT
>JBFGZP010000069.1:0-13135 GCA_041586695.1 Thauera sp. | reverse complement strand
CCAGGCGACCGGCACTCTCGAGCGCCGTCAACCGACCGCTCCAGCGCAGCCTGTCGCTCGCGGCCACCGTGTCCGCCAGCCCGCCTTCGAGCCGCAGCTGCACGCTGTCGTCCTGCGCCGTGGCGAGACTGAGCTCGAGCTGGTGCGCCGCGCGCGTGCCCTCGGCACTGACCCGCGCGTTGCTCAACCAGTCGGGCAGCGGCTTGCCATCCGTATCGCGACCGGCCGGACCGAGCCCGCTGAGGCCGAGCGCGATGCGGAAGGCGCCCTCGGCGCCGGCATCGAGCCTGGCCTGGCCATTCGCGCCCTGCAGCGTGATCTCGCCCGGTAGCCGCAAGGCCTCGCCGAAGAACTGCACTTCGCCGAAGGGCGCGGCAAGACTGCCGCCGAGCGTACCCTCGGCACCCACCCTGCCCCCCAGCCCGTACCCGATTGCCGCGAGGCGCGGCGCGTCGAGTTTGAGCGCGAGCCTGTCGCCCCGACCGCCCCAGGCGCCTTTCGCGTCGACGCGGTTGCCGGCGACATTGAGGGCCAGCACGACGTCGGACAGACGCTCGCCCACCAATTGCAGGCGGCCTTCACCCGACAGCGCCAGCTCTTCGAAGCGGCTGTCCGGGATCTTGAATTCGAGCTTCGCCTTGTTCGGGACGCCCTCTGCAGGCAGATCGCCGCTCGCCTCGAGATCGAGGTTGAGCCGCGCCGACGGCGCATCGGCCAGAAGCGCACGCGGGTCGACGCCACGCAGGGCCGCGGTGAGGGTGAATCTGCGCGGCGCCTGCGCGGCGTCGGCGCCACCCGCGCCGGCCAGCAGTTCCGCCTGCGCCTCGATGCGCGCCTTGCCCACGGCGAGCGCCACGACGGCATTCTGGCGGCTGGCATCGGCCTTGGCATCGATGCGGCCGGCGACGATCTGGCGCGGCAGGCGAGTGTCGAGTTTGCGGGTGTCGATGCCGGCGAGTTCGAGCGCGGCGACGAGCTGGCCGAAGTCGGCAAGCCCGGGGGCAACCGGGTCGGCGCCGGTCTCGGCGGCCGGCGCCTGTGCCGCCGCCTCGGGTATGCCAGCTTCGGCCGCCACCGGCGGGCGCCAGGCCAGCGAACCGCCGATGCGACCCTTGCCGGGCAGTTCGATGTCGAGTTCGTCCATGCCGATCTCGGCCTCGCGCCAGCTCAGCCGCCCGGCGAAACTCAGCAGCGGAATCCCGCCCTGATCCACAGCGGCCGGGCTGCGGTTGGTAAGGCGCACGGGGCCGACGAGCAGGGCATCGCCCCCATCGCCGGCCTGTTCGGGTGCGGCAAGGTCGGCCTCCAGGCGCAGGGCTGCGCGCGGCGCGCCGTCGACGAAGGCCGCCGGGTCGAGTTCGCCAGCGGCGAGCTTGAGCGCCCGCAGCGGCAGTTTGTCGAAGGGAGCAGCGTCGATCTCCGCATGCCCTTCGAGGCCCTCGCCCTGCACATCGGTCACCAGTCGTGGCTGCAGCAAGGTGTTGGCAGCGCTGAACTGGAGGGCGAAGGCGCGGCCATCCTGTTCGCCGTCGAAACGGCCCTGCGCCGACAGCGCGAAGGGCGACGCGCCTGCGATTTCGCCGCCGAGTTCCGCCCGCCCCTGCGGCAGCGTGAGCGCAAGGCGGTGGATGCGGTGATGCGCGCCGTCGCTGTCGAGCGCGGCCTCGAGGTCGGTGAAGCCGAACAGGACGGCGGTCTTGGCGCCATCGCTTGCGGCGCCATTGGCTGCGGCCCCGCCCGGCGCGGGCGCGGCCGGCTCCCCGGCGGAATCCACCGATTCATCACCACCGAGTTCGCGCAGTTCGAAACTGCCCAGCTCGAGGCGCGTGAGCTCGACCGCCACCGGCAGCTCCAGGCTCGTCGGCGGCACGGGCGTGGCGGCGGGAGCGTCGCTGCCGCGCTGGGCGAACTCGACCCGCCCGGCGCCCAGATGGTCGATGACGACGCGACGGTCGAACAGGCGGCCCGGCTGCCAGTCGAGCGCGAGCGCGGTGACGTTCACCTGCAGATCGGCGCTGTCGTAGCGCAGCGCCTCGACGCGCAGCGGACCGAGCAGCCGGCCGGCGGGGTCGACAATGGCGAGCTGCCCCCCGCTGGCGCGTTGTGCGACGGCGGCGAGCGCGCGCAGACCGGCTTCGGTGCCGACTGCCCAGGCGAGGACACCGAAGAGCGTCGCAACCAAGACGAGCAGGCCGGTCAGCAACCAAAGGACAAGCTTGCGCATGCCGCCGGTGCGTCTGACGGCGCTGCGCGATGGCGACGTGTACTGCTCGTCGGTCATCGATTCCTTCACGCCCGCTCAGCCGAACAACGCGCGCAGACCCGCTCCGGGGTCCGCGGCGCGCATGAAGGCTTCGCCGACGAGGAAGGCATTCACCGCATTGGCGCGCATCAGCGCCACGTCCGCCGGCGTGACGATGCCCGATTCGGTGACCACGATGCGCTCGGCCGCCGACGCATCGGCCGCGATCTGCGGCAGCAGGACAAGGGTCGTCTGCAGCGACACCTCGAAGGTCCGCAGGTCGCGGTTGTTGATGCCGACGAGCGGGGTCTCGAGCTGCAGGGCCTGCTCCAGCTCGGCGCCGTCATGCACTTCGACCAGCACGCCCATGCCGAGCGCACGGGCAATGCCCTCCATGTCGCGCATCTGCGCAAGATCGAGGCAGGCGGCGATCAGAAGGATCGCATCCGCTCCCATCGCCCGCGCCTCGTACACCTGGTAGGGATCGACGAGGAAGTCCTTGCGCAGCGCAGGCAGGCTGCAGGCGGCGCGCGCCGCCTGCAGGTATTCGGGCGCGCCCTGGAAAAAAGGCCGGTCGGTGAGCACCGACATGCAGGCCGCGCCGGCGCGCTCGTAGGCAGCGGCGATCTCGGCAGGACGAAAGTCCTCGCGGATGACCCCCTTCGACGGGCTGGCCTTCTTGATCTCGGCGATCACTGCCGGCCGGCCGCCAGCGATCCGCGCACGGATCGTGCCCACGAAATCGCGCGTGCCAGCTTGCGCCTCGGCCTCGGCACGCAGCGCGGCGAGAGGCTTCGCCGCCCGCGCCGCCGCGACCTCCTCGACCTTGACGGCGCAGATCTTGTTCAGGATGTCGCTCATTGGGCGCCCCCGAAGCGCCGGGTGTACTGCACGAATTCGTCGAGCTTGGCGCGAGCCGCGCCGGAGGCGACCACCTCGCGCGCGCGCTCGATGCCGGCGCCGATCGAATCGACCAGGTTCGCGGTGTACAAGGCCACGCCGGCGTTGAAGACGACGATCTCGCAGGCAGGGCCGGGCTGGTTCTCCAGCGCACCGATGAGCACGCTGCGCGATTCGTCCGCGTCGGCCACGCGCAGGTTGCGGCTGCCCGCCATGCTCAGCCCGAAGTCTTCCGGGTGGATCTCGTATTCGCGCACCTGCCCGTCCTTGAGCTCGCCGACAAGCGTGGCTGCGCCGAGGCTGACCTCGTCCATGCCATCGAGGCCATGCACCACGAGGACATGATTGGCGCCGAGGCGATGCATGACGCGCGCCTGGATGCCGACCAGATCGGGATGAAACACGCCCATCAGCGTATTGGGGGCACCGGCCGGGTTGGTGAGCGGGCCGAGGATGTTGAATATCGTGCGCACGCCCATCTCACGCCGCACCGGGGCGACATTCTTCATCGCGCTGTGGTGGCTGGGCGCGTACATGAAGCCGATGCCGGTGGCGGCGATGCACTCGGCCACCTGCTCGGGCGTGAGCATCAGGTTGGCGCCGAGCGCCTCGATCACGTCGGCCGCACCGGACTTCGACGACACGCTGCGCCCGCCGTGCTTGGCCACACACGCGCCGGCGGCGGCGGCGACGAAGACCGTCGCGGTGGAGATGTTGAAGGTGCTCGCGCCATCGCCGCCGGTGCCGACGACATCGAGGAAGTGCTCGTGCGGCGGCGGCACCAGCACTTTGGTCGACATCTCGCGCATCACCGTGGCGGCGGCGGTGATCTCGCCGATGGTCTCCTTCTTCACGCGCAGGCCGGTGAGAATGGCCGCGAGCATCACCGGCGAAACCTCGCCGGCCATGATTTGCCGCATCAGCGACAGCATCTCGTCGAAGAAGATCTCGCGGTGTTCGATGGTGCGCTGCAGCGCCTGATGAGGTGTGATGGACATGGTCGGCTTCGTCTGATGATGGAAGGAAGTGACGCGCGCTTCAGGAGGGAGAGACTCGGCGCGGCTGCAGGAAGTTGCGCAGCAACTCGTGGCCGTGTTCGGTGAGGATGGATTCGGGGTGGAACTGCACCCCTTCCACGTCGAGCGTCTTGTGGCGCACGCCCATGATCTCGCCGTCGTCCGTCCACGCGGTCACCGTCAGGCAGTCAGGGAGACTCTCGCGCTCGATCGCGAGCGAATGATAGCGGGTGCAGATCAAGGGGTCGGGCAGGCCGCTGAAGACGCCGGCGTCCTCGTGATGGACCGGCGAGGTCTTGCCGTGCATCAGCTTCTTCGCGTGCACGATGCGGCCGCCGAAGGCGGCGCCGATGCTCTGGTGGCCGAGGCACACGCCCAGCACCGGCAGCTTGCCGGCGAAGGCCTTGATCGCCGGCACCGAGATGCCGGCCTCGGTGGGCGAGCACGGCCCGGGCGAGATCACCAGCTGATCGGGCTTCATTGCCTCGATCTGCTCGAGCGTGATCTCGTCGTTGCGGAATACCTTGACGCTGGCACCGAGCTCGCCGAAGTACTGCACGAGGTTGTAGGTGAAGCTGTCGTAGTTGTCGATCATGAGCAGCATGTTCTGTTTCCTTCAGGAGCTTCGGTCGAGCAATCCGGGGGCGGCAGGCATTGACTCCTGGCGCAAAGATACGACGGGGCAACAGGCGCCGGGGTGGGGGTTCGTGGAGCCGGCGAGGGCTGTCCGAGCCCACGCAGGGGGCGAGTTCCGCAGCCGGAGGTAGACGCTCACCCCGGTGCCGGCTTCGCGGCAAGGCGCCAAGATCACACCTGGGTGTCGAGCCCGCCCTCGGCCATCTCCGCCGCCCGCAGCATCGCCCGCGCCTTGCTCTGCGTTTCCTGCCATTCGGAATCCGGATCGGAGTCGGCGACGATTCCCGCGCCCGCCTGCACATGGATCTGGCCGTCCTTCACCACCGCGGTGCGGATCGCAATCGCCAGGTCCATGTCGCCATGAAAGCCGAGATAGCCCACGGCGCCGGCATAGATGCCGCGCTTGACCGGCTCGAGCTCGTCGATGATCTCCATCGCCCTTACCTTGGGCGCGCCCGACACGGTGCCTGCAGGAAAGGTCGCACGCAGCACCGCCAGGGCATTGAGCCCTTCCTTGAGCCTGCCCTCGACGTTCGACACGATATGCATCACGTGCGAGTAGCGCTCGACGGCGAACCGCTCCGTCACCTTCACGGTACCGGTCTCGGACACCCGCCCGGCATCGTTGCGGCCGAGGTCGAGCAGCTGCAGGTGTTCGGCGCGCTCCTTCTCGTCGGCGAGAAGCTCCTGCTCGAGGGCCACATCCTCGGCGTGCGTCGCGCCGCGCTTGCGCGTTCCCGCGATCGGCCGCACCGTGACATCGCCGTCCTCAAGGCGAACCAGGATCTCCGGCGAGGCGCCGACGACATGGAAGTCCTCGAGGTTGAAATAGAACATGTAGGGCGAGGGGTTGAGCGAGCGGATCGCCCGGTAGAGGGCCATCGGGTGCGCAGCGAAGGGCTTGCTCATGCGCTGCGACAGCACCACCTGCATCACATCACCATCGACGATGTACTGCTTGGCGCGCCGCACGGCATCCTTGAACTCCTCTTCGCCGAAGCTCGACACCGCGGCCGCCGGCTCGGCACGCGTCTCGGCCGGGATCTCGACCGGCGCGCGCAGGCGCTCGAGCAGTTCACGCAGCCGCTTCTGCGCGCGCTTGAACGCCCCCGGCACCTCGGGCTCGGCATACACCACGAGCGTGAGCTGGCCGCTGAGGTTATCGATGATCGCCACCTCTTCGGACAGCAGCAGCAGGACGTCGGGCGTACCGATGTCGTCGTGCTTGTCCGCCTGCGCCAGTTTCGGCTCGATGTAGCGCACGGTGTCGTAACCGAAGCATCCGACCAGGCCGCCGGCGAAGCGCGGCAGGTTTTCGCTTGGCGGCACCTTGATGCGGTTCATGAACTCGGCGACGAAATTGAGCGGGTCACCGTAGTCGCGGCGCTCGACCAGGCGGTTGCCGGTGAGCAGCAGCGCCGAACGGCCGTAGACCTCGATGCGAGTCGGCGACGCCAGGCCGATGAAGGAGTAGCGACCGAAGCGCTCGCCGCCCTGCACCGACTCGAGCAGGTAGGTGTAGGGCTCGTTGGCGAGTTTCAGGTAGATGGAGAGCGGGGTGTCGAGATCGGCGAAGGTCTCGAGCGTGACCGGGATGCGGTTGTAGCCCTCGGCAGCCAGGGCATTGAACTGTTGTTCGAGCATGCGTGCTCCACGTAAAACGGTTCGATTCGGACGGGGCGGTGATGCGGCGGATGGGCCGCCTGCCGCGACGCTGCGCGACAAAGGCGGCGACCCGCGAGGGGTGCGCGTCTAGTGGCCCAAAGGCCAGCGCCAGCCGCCGCGCCAGCGAAGACCGGCGGCGAATGCGGTGGCGGGGAGGCGGTCCGAAACCCGGTTTGCGTGAGTCACGTTTCGATCTGTCGTGGAGTTTGCGTGGCGGACCCGCGGCGGCCTGAGCCTAGGCGATATGGTCCAGCGCCTGAAGTGCGTTCGATAGTAGCCCATCGCATTCAATGGTGTCCACCGGCATGCCCTCGCTATAGCCGTAGGTCACCAGCAGCACCGGAATGCCGGCGCCGCGGGCAGCCAGCGCGTCGTTGGCCGAGTCGCCGATCATCAGCGCCTCGGCAGCCCCGACGCCGAGCAAGCGGCAGGCATGATGCAGCACCGCCGGGTCCGGCTTCTTCACTTCCAGGGTGTCGCCGCTGACCACCGCGTCGAAATGGCCGGCGATGCCCATGCGCTCGAGCAGCGGCAGAGTGAAGGCCTCGGCCTTGTTGGTGACGACGGCGAGCTTGAGCTTGCGCTCGCGCAGGGCCGCGAGGGTTTCCAGCACGCCGGGGTAGATGAGCGTGCCGACGCCATTGACCAGCTCGTAGTGGCGGCGGAACACCGGCAGCGCGGCCTCGATCTCGTCTTCGCTGGCGAACGCGTTGTCGGTGAGGCAGCGGCGCACCAGGTTGGCGATCCCCTTGCCGACGAAGCCGTGGATCTCTTCCTGGGTGCGTAACGGCCGGCCGAGCTCGGCGAGCATGCGGTTCGCCCCCTCGGTGAGGTCGCCGACGGTGTCGAGCAGCGTGCCGTCGAGGTCGAACAGCACCGCGCGCGGCGCAAAACGCGCCGTGCTCATGCCGCCACCTTCTTCAACTCGGCGCGCAGCGCGGCGATGACGGAGTCGTAGCGATTGGGGTCGGCGTCGCGGCCGGCGCCGAACACGGCGGAGCCGGCGACGAAGGTGTCGGCGCCGGCGCGGGCGATCTCGGCGATGTTGTCGACCTTCACCCCGCCGTCGATCTCGAGCAGGATGTGTCGCCCGCTGCGCGCCTCGTAGGCGTCGAGCTTCGCGCGCGCCTCACGCAGCTTGTCGAGCGTTTCCGGGATGAACTTCTGGCCGCCGAAACCCGGGTTCACGCTCATCAGCAACACGACGTCGAGCTTGTCCATGACGTGATCGATGTGGTGCAGCGGCGTGGCCGGGTTGAACACCAGACCGGCCTGGCAGCCCGAGTCCCGGATCAGCCCGAGGCTGCGGTCGATGTGCTCGGAAGCCTCCGGATGGAAGGTGATGACGTTGGCACCGGCCTTGGCGAAATCCGGGATGATGCGATCGACCGGCTTCACCATCAGGTGCACATCGATCGGAGCACTGGTGTGCGGGCGGATGGCCTCGCACACCAGCGGGCCGATGGTGAGATTGGGCACGTAATGGTTGTCCATCACGTCGAAGTGGATCCAGTCGGCGCCCGAGGCGATGACGCGGGACACCTCTTCGCCCAGGCGGGCAAAGTCGGCGGACAGCAGGCTGGGGGCGATGCGGAACATGGGTGTCTCCGATAGGGGGCCAGCGCGAATTCTACCCATGTCTTCAGCGCACGCAGACCTTGCGCACCTGCCTGAGGTCGGTGATGCCGGCGAGCACCTTCTCGATGCCGTCCTGACGCAGCGTGCGCATGCCCTCGGACAGCGCCGTGCCGAGCAGGCGCGCGACCGGCGCACGCTCCTGGATCAGGCGCTTCAGGGCATCGGAGCCGAGCATCAGCTCGTGCAGGCCGACGCGACCCTTGTAGCCCTGATTGCACGCCTCGCAACCTGCCGGATGGTAGAGGGTGAACCGCCCCGCCGCGTCCGCGTGAGCCTCGCGCCAGCGCCCGAGCACCCTGCCGCGGGCGCGCTCGGGATCGGCCTGGAAGTCCGGCGTCAGGTGCATGTCCTCGCAGTACTCGTCGACGAGACGCGTCAGCTCCTCTTCGTCCGGGTGATAGGCCTCCTTGCATTTGGTGCACAGGCGCTTGGCGAGGCGCTGCGCGAGCACGCCGAGCAGGGCATCGGCGAAATTGAAGGGGTCCATGCCCATGTCGAGCAGGCGCACGAGCGACTCTGGCGCGCTATTCGTGTGCAGGGTGGAAAACACCAGGTGCCCGGTGAGCGATGCCTCGATGCCGACCGAAACGGTCTCGTGGTCGCGCATCTCGCCGACCATGATCACGTCGGGATCGGCGCGCAGGAAAGCGCGCATCATGGTGGCGAAATCGATCCCGGCCTTGCGATTGACCTGGACCTGACGCAGGCCCTTCTGCGTGATCTCGACCGGATCCTCGACCGTCCAGATCTTGGTCTCGGGCGTGTTGATGTCACTGAGGATCGAGTGCAGCGTGGTCGTCTTGCCGGAGCCGGTGGGCCCGCAAACGAAGAAGATGCCGTAGGGCTTGGCGATCGCGCCCTTGAGACGTTCGAGGTTCTGCGGCGTGAGCCCGATGTCGTCGAGCGGAAGCGGCTCGCTCCCTGCGAGCAGGCGCATCACCACGTCCTCGAGGCCGCCGGCGGTGGGCAGCGTGGCCACCCGCAGTTCGATGTCGAGGGGTGCATACTTGCGGAACTTGATCTTGCCGTCCTGCGGCTTGCGGCGCTCGGAGATGTCGAGGTCGCACATGATCTTGATGCGCGTCACCAGCGGGTTGCGATAGCTCGCAGGCACCTCGATGTAGGGCACGAGCGAGCCGTCCTTGCGGAAGCGGATCAGGGTCTTCTGCTTGCCGGGCCGCGGCTCGATGTGGATGTCGGAGGCGCCCTGCCGGTAGGCATCGACGATGATCTTGTTGACCAGCTTGACGAGTTCGTTGTCGGCCGCAGCGCTCACGTCGTCCGACAGGGAGCCCTCGACCTCGTCCTGCTCGTCGAGGCCGACCAGCAGCTCGGACACCGACCCCATGTCGAGAGAGGGCTCGAAATACTGGTCGACGATGCGCTCGAAGTCGCGCCGGGTGGTTACGCGAAACGTCAGCCGCTTCTTCGGCCAGACGTTCTGCGCCACGCCCGAGGCGCGGACCTGCTCGGGGTCGATGCAGACGACGACCACGCCCTCGATCGCTTCCTCGAGCGGCAGCCACTGGTTTTGCTCGACGTAGTCACGCTTGATGTTGCGGAGCAGATCGATCGGCTTGACGTGATCGGGACGGAAGGGCGCGTACGGCACATTGAAGAAGCGCGACGCCGCCTGTCCGAGTTCGGTCACCGACAGCCCGAGTTGGTCGATCAGCAGCGATTCGGTGGTCACTCCCTGCGCGCGCGCCTCGCGCGTGACCTTGGCGAGCTCCTCGGCAGTGATGCGGCCATCGGCGACCAGCGCATCGAAGCGCGAGCGCGACTGAGCCGGCGCCTTGCGGTCGCGCGCGAAGGCCACACCCAGCGTCTGCGCAAGCCCGAGAAGGCCTTCTTCGGCCAGATGCGTGAAGGGCTCGTCCGTTGTCGTATTGATGAACTGGATCACGCCGAGCAGGCTATCGTCGCCGGGATCGCGAATCGGCGCGGCAAGCATCTGCCGCGAGTGAAAGCCGGTGCTGGCATCGACTTCGCGACGAAAGTGCAGGGTGGGCGAAATGGCGCGCAACTCGTCCTCGTCGTAGGCGTCGCGAAGATTCAGCGCCGTACCACTGAGTGCCACATGACCGGCGATGCTGTCGTCGGACAGCGGCAGGCGGATGCTCCGAACCTCGTTCAGTCCACTCTTGACCCGGGTGATGATCGACGCGCCCTCGTCTTCGACGGTGTAGATCGTCAGGCGCTCGGCCTCGAAAATTTCGCACAGACGGGGCGACAATTCGATGATCACCTCATCGACGTCATGGCTGGCATGGATGCGGTTGGTGAGGGCCTGAAGGCCCTTGAAGAAGGCGAGCCTGCTCGCCACCGCACTGCCCGACTGCGTACTGCCTGTGCTCACGCTCATGGATTGTCCGGGAGATGGGGAGCCGTGTTTCCGGCGGGAAATTCGGGACTGGAGCCGCCAGGCTGCGCGTTTGCGGAAGTCGCCCCTTCAGAACTCGAACACTTGCCCCTGTTCGAGCCGCCGGGGCCGCAGTCGCGAAGCTCCGGCCTCGAGTTGGGCGATGATGCGGTCGTCGACACCCGGCTTGAGATGGCTGATATGCACCTCCGGCGTCACCTCCACTTCGTCGAGCATCTCGAGCAGCATGGCAGGACAAAGGTGGCGGGAGGCCAGCGCCAGACCATGCTGCTCGTCGGAGAACGCAGTCTCGATGATCAGGTGACGCAGGGCGGGCCGGCGGTTGATCGCGGCGATGAGTTCCGGGCAATAGCCGGTATCGCCGGAATACAGCAGCTGACCCGCGCCGCTGTCCAGGCAATAGGAAACCGCCGGCACGGTATGGTGCGCCGGCAGCGCCGAAATCACACGAGCACCGAGACGCACGCTCTCGTTCACCTTCAGCGGCTGGAAGCGCATGAACGGATGCTGCCGGTCCGGAATGGTGGAAAAATCCGGCCAGATCAACCAGTTGAAGATGTGCGATCGCAGGATGCGGATCGACTCGGGCGTTGCATAGACCGTGATCGGCACGGTGCGGAGCTCGCCGACGGAGTCGACCAGCAGGGGCAATGAGGCGATGTGGTCGAGGTGGGCGTGGGTGAGAAAGATATGATCGATGTTCGCCAGCGCTTCGAGCGACAGATCGCCCACGCCGGTTCCGCAGTCGATGAGGATGTCCTCATCGACCACAAACGACGTGGTGCGCGCATGCGCTCCACCGATGCCCCCGCTGCACCCAAGCACCTTCAGCTTCATAGAAAGTCACGACGCTCCAGCCAGGCGGCGGTACGCATCGCTGCGACTCCGGTTTATGTAGCCTAGGACCTTAGCACCGCGCCGTCGGCGCCGTCGTGGAAAACGTCACGACCCCCCGGGGACGTCAGCGCCGCAGGAAGAACTCCATCTTCACACCAGCCAGCTCGATGATGTCATGGTCATTAAGATGATGCGCCTGCGCACCGAGCGCCTTGCCATTGACCATCGGGAAGGTCGCCCCTTCCACATGGGTGATGAAATAGCCGTGCGGCCGGCGCGTGATCACCGCGACCTGGCGACCCGGCTTGCCAAGCGTCGTCAGGGATTTCATCAGTTCGAGTTCGCGGCCGGCGTTGGTGCCGCTGAGAACCTGGATCACGCCTAGCCGCTCGGCCTGGGCGGCGCCATCACCCGGGCCGCGCTCGAGCGCCGCGGCTTCCAGCACCTGCGTATGCGTGGGCCCGGCAACCGGCTTGGCTGCGGGCGGCGAACTCAAGTCGGCCGCGGCCACCGGCATTTCGAAGGGCTTGAGCGCGGCCGTTTCGACCATTTCGGAGGGCGACAGGCCGGGCTGCGCGCTATCGACGATGAACTTCAGGCGGTACTTGCCGAGTTCGACGACATCGTTGTTATGCAGGACGTGCTTCTTGACCGGCTGGCCGTTGACGTAGGTCCCGTTGGTACTGTTCTGGTCCTCGAGGAAGGCGTCATTGAGGATGCAGGTGATCACCGCGTGCTGGCCACTGATGGCGAGGTTGTCGATCTGGATGTCGTTGTTCGGTTTGCGTCCGATCGAGGTCCGCTCCTTGGTGAGCATGATCTCCTTGAGAACAAGCCCGTCCATGCTGAGGATCAACTTCGGCATTGACTCTACCCGTCGATTGGTTGCGTACGCGCGGCGCACGGTTGTCGTCTCGGACTGCTTCGCCGCACCTCGACCCTCGCAGGACGTCCGGTTGCGACCCTGCCCTCATTCTAACGCGTCGGAATTTCCCGTAGACGAAAAAAGCGCCGGACAAGCCGGCGCTTCTGGTCATGCCGAAGTCGTGAAGTCGCTTACAGCAACGCCTTGAGCAGCTTGGCCATTTCCGACGGGTTGCGCGTCACCGTGAAGCCGCACTCTTCCATGATGGCGAGCTTGGCATCGGCAGTGTCGGCGCCGCCGGAGATCAGCGCACCGGCGTGGCCCATGCGCTTGCCCGCGGGCGCGGTCACGCCGGCGATGAAGCCGACGATCGGCTTCTTCATGTTGGCCTTGCACCACTGCGCGGCTTCGGCCTCGTCCGGACCGCCGATCTCGCCGATCATGATCACCGCGTCGGTGTCCGGATCGTCGTTGAACATGCGCATCACGTCGATGTGCTTGAGACCGTTGATCGGGTCACCGCCGATACCGACCGCCGACGACTGGCCGAGACCGATCTCGGACAACTGGGCGACCGCTTCGTAGGTCAGCGTGCCGGAGCGCGAAACCACACCGATACGACCCTTCTTGTGGATGTGGCCCGGCATGATGCCGATCTTGATTTCGTCCGGCGTGATGAGGCCCGGGCAGTTGGGGCCGAGCAGCAGGGTTTCCTTGCCGCCCGCTGCCACCTTGGTCTTCATCTTGTTGCGCACTTCCAGCATGTCGCGCACCGGGATGCCCTCGGTGATGCAGATCGCCAGATCGAGGTTGGCCTCGCAGGCTTCCCAGATCGCGGCGGCAGCGCCGGCCGGCGGCACGTAGATCACCGAAACGGTGGAACCGGTTTCGGCCGCGGCTTCCTTGACCGAAGCGAAGATCGGCACGTCGAAGATCTTCTCGCCGGCCTTCTT
>JBFGZP010000068.1:0-13148 GCA_041586695.1 Thauera sp. | reverse complement strand
CCACCACCTCGTCGCCTGGGCCGAGTCCCTCGGTGCGCCGCCCGCGAGCCTCGCCGTGCTCGCCAACGTCGCCCGCGTCCTCAGCCTCGCCACCGCCGCCGGCCACGGCTGTGTCCCCCGGCAAACCATCGCGCACGGCCCCGACCCGGACGCCTCGCTCGACAAGCCCGAACGCGAATACCCCGACGAGAGCGGATTCCTCACCGAGGACTGGCCCGGCCTCACGGGTCCAGGCCTGCCGGAGCAAGCCGCGGCCGACCTGCGCGCCGCGCTGCTCGCAAGCGGCGTCGTCATCGACTCCGCCGAGGCCATCGACGGCCGCTCCGCCCATCCCCTCGTCCTCGACGACGGCGACCGCCTCTACCTGCGCCGCCACTTCGACCAGGAACGCGCGCTCGCCACCGCGCTCGTCGCCCGCGCCCGCAGCACGCCGGCGGCCACCGACGCCGCGCAAGGCCTGCTCGACGCGCTCTTCCCGCCCCGCGCCGATGGCGCGCCCGACTGGCAGAAGATCGCCGTCGCCCTCGCCCTGCAGCGCCGCCTCACCATCATCAGCGGCGGACCCGGCACCGGCAAGACCACCACCGTCGCCGCGCTCCTCGCCTGCCTGCTCGAGCACGACCCCACTCTGCGCGTCGGCCTCGCCGCCCCCACCGGCAAGGCCGCGGCACGCATGCTCGAAGCCCTGCGCAACAGGGCCGAAACGCTTCCCGCCGCCGTCCGTGCCCGCCTGCCCGACCAGGCCTACACCATTCACCGCCTGCTCGGCGTCACCCCCGAGCCTGGACGCTTCCGCCACCACGCCGGCAATCCGCTCGCCCTCGACGTCCTCGTCGTGGACGAAGCCTCGATGCTCGACCTCGCGCTCGCCGCCCGGCTCGTCGACGCCCTGCCGCCCGATGCCCGCCTCATCCTGCTCGGCGACAAGGACCAGCTCGCCGCGGTCGAGGCCGGTGCCGTGTTCGCCGAGCTGTCCGCACAGCAGAGCCTCAGCGCGCTGACGATCGACCGGCTGTCCGGTCTCACCGGCGCCGCCGCCGCAGCGATCGCGGAAGCCGGCGGTCCAGCGGCAATCACCGATGCCGACAACACGGCCGCGCCGCTCACCGACTGCGTCGTCTGGCTCAGTCACAGCCACCGCTTCGACGCCGACTCCGGCATCGGCCGCCTCGCCGCCGACGTCAATGCCGGCGCCGGCGCCCGCGCGCTCGCCTGGCTGCGCGACGGCGCCGACCCGTCCGTGCGCTGGATCGACGACGACGATGCGCGCCCCGGCGCCGAGACGCTGCGGCGGATGGAAGCAGGCTACGCCCCCTACATCGACACCCTGCGTCGCCATCCGGGTGCCAGGGCGCCCGGCGGCCCGGCGCGCGCCGACCCGCACGCACTTGCCGCCGAAGCCTTCGCCGCCTTCGATCGCTTCCGTGTGCTCGCCGCGGTGAACGGCGGGCCGCGTGGCCTCCGCGCCCTCAACGCCCATCTCGAACGCGTACTGGGTGCCACGCTCGGCCGCGCAGCGGAGCACGGCGCCGGCTCGCCCTGGTACGCCGGGCGGCCGGTGATCGTGCTGCGCAACGACTACCTGCTCGGTCTGTTCAACGGCGACATCGGCCTGTGCCTGCCCGACTCCGAGGGCGAACTGGGGGTCTTCTTCCCGGTGCCCGGCGGCGGCTTCCGCGCGCACGCGCCGATGCGCCTGCCCGCGCACGACACCGCCTTCGTGCTCACCGTGCACAAGAGCCAGGGCTCCGAGTTCGACGAGGTGATGCTGATGCTGCCGGCGACCGCCGGCCCGGTGGTGTCGCGCGAGCTCGTCTACACCGCAGTGACCCGCGCGGCGCGCGGCGTGGCGGTCGCCGGCTCCGCCGCCGTGTTCGTCGCCGCCTGCGAGACGCGCACGGAGCGCCTCTCCGGACTCGCTGCGCGGATGCGCGAGGCATCCCCGGCGGCCTAGCCTGCCGCACCGTACCCCCGGCGCCAATCCTTCGTTCGGCGTGCGCCAGTCGGGTGTGGCGCGCTGCCGAAACCACGTACACTTGCCGCCGGGTCCGATGGCGGACGCAGCCCGAGACTGAGACATGGTCAAACGCACACGTAGATCGCCGCTGGCCAAGGCCGTGCAGCGCGCCGTCGGGGCGATGACGCGCGCCACGGTGCGCGCGGGCAGCAAGACGGTAAACGACGCGATGAAGGCGGCAGCGGCGCAGCATCGGCCGCCGCCCGGGGCGGGCGACTGGATTTCCGGCCTTGCCGTGGGCCCGGGCGGTGCGCGCCGATACTTCCTGTTCCGCCCGCCCGGCGTGTCGTCGGCCGAGCGGCTGCCGCTGATGGTGATGCTCCATGGCTGCGGGCAGACGGCGCCGGGCTTCGCGCGCAGCACGCGCATGAACCGTATCGCCACGCGCGAGCGCTTCCTCGTCCTCTATCCGGAGCAGGACCGGCGGGTGAATCCGCAGGGATGCTGGTCCTGGTTCGGCACCGGCAGCCGCCAGGCCCACGCCGAGGCCGCGACCCTGATGGCGGCGATCGACCAGGCCTGCCTGCTGTACCCGGTGGATCCGGAAGCGATCGCGGTGGCCGGCATCTCCGCCGGCGCCAGCATGGGCGCACTGCTCGCGACCCTGCACCCTGAGCGCTTCAAGGCGGTCGTCATGCACTCGGGCGTGCCGCCCGGGACAGCCCATTCCTCCGCGTCGGCACTGTCCGCGATGCGCGGGCGGCGCTCGCCTTCGGCAGCGGTCGTCGGCGAGGCCTGGCCGCCTATGCTGGTCATCCATGGCAGCGCCGACCACATCGTCGCCCCGATCAACGGTCAGGCCGCGGCGCAGCTGTGGGCCGCCGCGGTCGGTGCACGCGAAGGCGCGCCGCGCATCACGCAACGCGGCAAGCGCCATGCAGCGAAGGTGACCGACTTCAGGCGCGGCGGCAGGGTCGCCGTCAGCCTGCACGAGATCGACGGCCTCGGTCACGCCTGGAGCGGCGGCGAGGCGAGGCAGCCGTTCAGCGACCCGCGGGGGCCGGATGCATCCCGGCTGGCGTGGGCTTTCGTCGCGCGCCAGTTGCGTGCCCGGCCCGCAGCGCGCTCTTCGGCGCCGCGCGTGTAATCATGTCGCCCTCGACCGATCTTTCCGCCCCGCGAGAACCGCAATGATCATTCACCGTTTAGTCTCCTGCGTTGCCGTCGTCATGCTCGCGATCGGTGCCCACGTGCATGCCGCCGAGGTCCAGGTCGCAGTGGCGTCGAACTTCATCGGCCCGATGCAGCGCATCGCCGCCCGCTTCGAGGCCGAAACCGGCCACAAGGCGCTGCTCTCGTCGGGGGCGACAGGCAAGCTCTACGCCCAGATCCGCAATGGCGCACCCTTCGAGCTCTTCCTCGCCGCCGACGAGCGCACGCCGCACAAGCTCGAGGAGGAAGGCGCGGCGGTGAAGGGCTCGCGCTTCACCTACGCCATCGGCAAGCTCGTGCTGTGGTCGCCACAAGCAGGCTTCGTCGACGACCGGGGCGAGGTCCTGCGCGACGCCGATTTCGAACACCTGGCCATCGCCAGCCCGCGCACGGCACCTTATGGCGCCGCAGCGATGGAGGTGCTCGAGCGGCTGGGCCTCGCCGAAGCGCTGGCGACCCGGCTGGTGACCGGCGAGAACATCGCCCAGACCTACCAGTTCGTGTCCACCGGCAATGCCCGCCTCGGTTTCATCGCGCTGTCGCAGGTGATGGTCGATGGCAAGCTCGGCGCCGGCTCGGTGTGGCACGTCCCGGCCGAGCTGTACACGCCGATCCGGCAGGATGCGGTCGTGCTCGGCCGCGGCCGTGACAATCCGGCGGCACGGGCGTTGGCCGACTATCTGCGCGGAAGCGTCGCGGCCGACATCATCCGCTCCTACGGCTACGAACGCTGACCAGGCGGCGGCATGCTCGGTGCGGACGATCTCGCCGCGATCCGGCTCACGCTGGAACTCGCGACCACGACGACGGCGATCCTGCTGGTGATCGGCACGCCGCTGGCGTGGTGGCTGGCGCGCACGCGCTCGGCGCTGAAGCGCGTGATCCGCGCAGTGGTCGCCCTGCCGCTGGTGTTGCCACCGACCGTGCTCGGCTTCTACCTGCTGCTGGCGATGGGGCCGAACGGGCCGGTGGGCCAGTTCACCACCGCGCTCGGCCTCGGCACGCTGCCGTTCACGTTCGCAGGCCTGGTGATCGGCTCGGTGTTCTACTCGATGCCCTTCGTCGTCCAGCCGCTGCAGCAGGCCTTCGAGAGCATCGGCCCGCGTCCTCTGGAGGTGGCCGCCACCCTGCGTGCCGGGCCCTGGGACACCTTCTTCAGCGTCGTGCTGCCGCTGGCGCGCCCCGGCTTCATCACCGCGACCATCCTCGGCTTCGCCCACACGGTCGGCGAATTCGGTGTCGTGCTGATGATCGGCGGCAACATCCCGGAGAAGACGCGCGTGGTGTCGGTGCAGGTCTACGACCATGTCGAGGCGCTCGCCTACACCCAGGCGCACTGGCTGGCCGGCGGCCTGGTGCTTTTTTCCTTCCTGGTGCTGCTCGCCCTCTACTCGGGTCGGCGTTCGCCATCGGGATGGGGCTGAGATGACGCACGCAGCCGCCCGCGAGGGCATGGCCGCGGATGGCCTGCAGCTTCGCTTCCTCATCGACTACCCCGGCTTCGGCCTCGACGTGGACATTGCGCTGCCGGCGCGTGGCGTCACCGCGCTGTTCGGCCATTCCGGCTCGGGCAAGACCACGCTGCTGCGCTGCATCGCCGGCCTCGAGCGCGCGCAGCTCGGCCGCCTGAGTGTCAACGGCGAGCTGTGGGAAGACTCCGCGCGCGGCGTCTTCATGCCCACGCATCGGCGCGAGCTCGGCTACGTCTTCCAGGAGGCGAGCCTGTTCCCGCACCTGTCGGTGCAACGCAACCTCGAGTTTGGCCTCAAGCGCATCCGCAGCGGCAGCGGCCGGGTGTCGATGACCCACGCCTGCGCGCTGCTCGGCATCGAGCACCTGCTCGGGCGCATGCCCGAGCGCCTGTCGGGCGGCGAGCGCCAGCGCGTCGGCATCGCCCGCGCGCTGCTCACCAGTCCGCGCCTGCTGTTGCTGGACGAGCCGCTGGCCGCGCTCGACATCCGGCGCAAGAACGAGATCCTGCCCTACCTCGAACGGCTGCACGACGAACTGGACATCCCGGTGATCTACGTCAGCCACTCGCCCGACGAAGTGGTGCGTCTCGCCAACCACGTCGTCATGCTGGGCGAGGGCCGCGTCATGGCCGCCGGCAACGTACACGAAACCATGGCCCGGCTGGACCTTCCCACCGCGTTCACCGAGGATGCCGGCGTGGTCATCGACGGCCGCGTAGCCGCGCACGACGACGAATACCACCTGACGCGGCTGGATTTCCCGGGCGGGCAGGTGTGGGTCGCGCGCCAGCAGGCGGAAGTCGGCAGGGTGCTGCGCTTTCGCGTCCATTCGCGCGACATCAGCCTCGCCGACCGCCAGGTCGGGGGCACCAGCATCCTCAACCTGCTGGCGGTGAGCGTGGAGGAGGTCGTCGGCGCCGACACGCCGGCCCACGTCCTCGTGCGCATGGACGCCGGCGGCACGCCGCTGGTCGCGCGCATCACGCGACGTTCCTGCGATCAGCTGGTGGTGCGCCCGGGGCGACGGATGTGGGCGCAGATCAAGTCGGTGGCACTGCTCGCTTGAGCCCTTGCGCGGCGGAAAACCCGTCCCCGATTCGTGGCGGAAAGATGCGATCATCACGCCCTCACGGCAATCCTTCGAGGTCCGCAGCAGCATGAACCGCAAGAAGCTCATCAAGGCCCGCAACTTTCCCTCCGCCCAGGACGAGGTCGAACGCGCCAAGGCGCCTTCGCGCTATGACGTGCCGGGAAGTTCCTTCCGCATGGCCTTCGCCGATTCGGAATTCCTCCTTCGCGACGAGACGCGGCCGGTGCGGCTCCAGCTCGAATTGATGAAGGCCGAGCTGATCCAGCAGGAACAGGGCGTCGACTCCACCGTGGTGGTGTTCGGCAGTGCGCGTTTCAAGTCGACCGAGGTGGCCAGGGAAATGCTCGCCGATGCAGTCGCCAGCCGCGACGAGGGCGCGATCCGCCGCGCCCAACGCATGCTGGACAACGCGCGCTTCTACGAGGAGGCCCGACGTTTCGGCGAGTTGGTGACGCGCGAGGCCGATGCGCTGGGCGAGCCGGTGATCGTCGCCACCGGCGGCGGCCCCGGCATCATGGAGGCGGGCAACCGCGGCGCGCACGAAGCCGGCGGGCGCAGCATGGGCATGAGCATCTTCCTGCCCTTCGAGGAAGCGCCCAACCCCTACATCACGCCCGAGCTGTGCTTCCAGTTCCACTATTTCGCCATCCGCAAGATGCATTTCCTCATGCGCGCGGTGGCACTGGTGAGCTTCCCCGGCGGCCTGGGCACGCTCGACGAGCTGTTCGAGGCGCTCACCCTGACGCAGACGCGCAAGATCCGCCGTCGGCCGATCATCCTCATCGGACGCGAGTTCTGGCAGAGCCTGATCAATTTCGACGTCCTGGTCGATCACGGCGTCATCAACCCCGAGGACCGCGACCTGTTCCAGTACGCCGAGACCGCGGAGGAAGCGTGGGACGCGATCAAGGCGGCCTATGGCGACGACGACCCGAAGTTCACCGCCCGTCAGGTGAAGGCGGAATGAGCCTTGCCCCGGAAGGTGGCCACCTCGTGTGGGCGCCTTCCGGGTGGGGGGTCACTGCAAGGCCTTGCGGATGCGCGCGAGTGCCCTGGCCAGGGCGGCGGTGTCGCCCTCGTCGGGCCCGAGCATTTCGATGATGAAGTCGAGATGCTCGAGCACCGATGCGAGTTCGCGCGGGCTGGCGCCGCGCCGGATCGCACCGACGTAGGCGTCCAGGGTCCGCGCGCCGAGCGCGTCGAGGCCCGCGGCCTGCGCCGGCTTCGTCGCCGGGCGGGCTTTCCTTCGCCGCCCGCCCCTGGGTGCCGGCTCGATCGGACGAATGGTCCCCGCCAGCAGGCGAAGCACATCGAGGTCCGCGAGGCCGACGCTGTCCCAGAAGTTCGGGTTTTCTTCATTGCGCCGCGCGAGGGCCTCGGCGACGCGAACCAGCTCCGCCTCCAGTTCGTCCTGCGACGGTCCGGCGAGGGCGGGATCGAGGCGCAGGGCGAGCAACTGTGCGGTGCCCCAGTTGGTGAACGCATAGCTGCCGACGCGACCGCCAAGTTCGAAGGCCTGGCGATAATGCGCCGCCATGCGCTTCAGCGCGCCCAGCCGGCCCTTGTCGTCGGCCTCGAGCAGCGCCAGGCGCTTGCAGGCGCTGCCGAGCAGGTTCAGGCGCTCCTCGGTGGCGGCGCGCCTGCACAGCAGGTCCAGCTCGCCGATCGCCTGCTCGACGATCTTGTGGCGCGATGTGCGCTCCTTGTCGGCATCCGGCGCGCCGGCGGCGCGCAGGCGCAGCCAGCTGTCGGCGGCGTGGCGGGCGCTGAAGTTGGCGTGCTGCTCGATGACACGGACCGGGCAGTCGCCGCGCGCCGCCGACAGCGCGCGCTCGAGCCACTCCATCGCGGTCTCCCAGTAGTGCGCCTCGCCCCAGGCGAAACCCAGCGCGGCACACACCTCGGCCGACTGCAGCCAGCGCTCGCGTTGCGGGTCGGGGACCCGTTCGAGCAGGGCAGCGATGCGGCCGGCGGTGGCCTCGTCCGGCCCCGCGGCGCGGTCGTCGGCCTTCAGCGCCGCGGTGAGGTTGTCGAGGTCCGCCACCAGCTCGGCGGCGGCACTGTACGGGGCAACTTCGCGTGCGCGCCCGGGGCCGCCGCGTGCGAGCCGGAAGCTCGGGTCGCCGTAGCACTGGTAGGCGCCCCAGGTGTTCACGCCGGGGAAGCGCAGCCAGATCGCCTCGCGCGCGATGCGCACCGCCTCGCCGAAGGTCGCGCCGTCGAGCATGCGGGCGTAGAAGGTCTCGGCGAAGACCAGCGCCGCGGCGTCATCTACCGCCCAGCCCGCGGCCACGACCGCGCGCACCCCCATGCGGATGAACTGGACGCCGAGATTCGCCGCCAGCGCCCCGCGGTCGCTCGCGCCGCCCGTTTGCGTGCGGCCGAGGTGGCAGCAGTTGATGAATACCAGTTCGGGCACCCAGCGCATCTGCTCGATATCGCCGGGTGTCAGGAAGGTCTCGCGACCGATCACCATGCCGGATACCGGTTTGACCGCGCGCTGCGGCTCCGCGCCGGCGTCGTCGCAGGGCTCGCCGCTCGCCAGCGGCACCGGCAGCGGATACTCGTGCTCGCCATGGCCGGCCAGATGCAGGATGCGCCAGGCGTCGCGGTGCAGGTTCTCGACGATCGACGCGGTCTTCTCGTCGATGCAGTCGCGCACATGCCAGTCCCGTCCGCTCAGCAGCGTGGCGACCTTCTGCGCCTCCTGGCGCGCGCCGGGGAGGTCGTCGAACTTTTCCCAGCCGCCGAGATCGGGATTGCCCACGACCAGCGCACGGGCCTCGAAGGCGTGGGCCGGACGCGCGCGGAATTCGCTGGTCTTGAGCTGGCGGATCAGGCCGGCCTTCACCGCAGGTGGGCGCTCGCTGTCGCTCCAGCGGTTCTCCAGCAGCTCCCAGGGGTAGCGCGCCGAGCACTCGTCGACCAGCAGGACCATGTCGCTCTGGCGCGGCGCGGCCTCCTTCAGCGGCAGCGGCAGCAGCATTTCGAACAGCGTGCGCGCGGCCTCCGGGTTGGACCGGGCCGAGCGCGAGGCCTGGCGGATGAAGGACTCGGCCAGCGCCAGTTGGCCGGTGGCGAGCGTCTCCTCGGCGCGCGCACGGTCGGTGGCGAAGATGAAGCGCAGCGCATCGCGGCGGTTGTCCTCGGCGACGATCTCGAGCCGGTGCCACCAGTCCGGCGCCTCGTCGAATCGCACCCGGCGCCGACCGGCACGCCCGCCTGCCACCTCCTGCGCCGGCCAGCGCACCACGGCGGCGAGCTCGCCGATGGCGAGGATCTGGTGCAGGCCTTCGGCGGCCGAGATCGCCACGTCCTCGAACAGCTCGACGAATTCCAGGCGGTCGATGGTGACGCGGCCGTCCATCCCGGCGTCGACCAGGCGCGCGTTGGTCGCGACCGCGCCGCGCACGATGGCCTCGACCGAATCGCGCACCGGCATGCCGCCGGCGCCGGTGCCCACCAGCAGGCAGGATACGGCCGCCCGACGCGGGCTGCCGGGCGGACCGAAACGGGCATCCGGCCACTGTGCCACCTGCAGCGCGTATTCGAGCAGGGCGGCGCGCACGCCGGCTTCGAGCAGCCCGGGGCTCAATTCCCCGACCTGGCCGAGGCCGACGACGATGGCGCCGCCCGGCTTGGCGCCGGGGCGCTCGTTGAAGAACAGCGCGTAGGTACCGAGCCGCCCCGGGTAGATGCCGAGTTGCTGGCGGTGCGACAGGGCGCCGCCGAGCCGCGCGTCGAGCGCCTTCTCGGCGCTGACGATGGTGTCGCCCTGGTAGTGGCCGACCAGGATCGGGTGGCGGGCGTAGGACAGGTCGCCGTGGCGCACGCTGAGCTCGATCGTCGGCACCGGCGGGCGCTCGTCGGCCGCCTCCTGCGGCAGGCCGCCGCCGAAGCCGAAGGTGCGCAGCTGGCCCTCGGCGGGGATGCCGTCGGCCGGCGGCGTGACCGGCAGGATGAAGGTTTCCGCTTCGCCCGCCGCGGCGCGCTTGCGCGCCGGCGGGCTCGCTGGCAGGCGCGAGGTGGCGCCGGTCTGAAGCAGCTCGAG
The DNA here is from genome assembly GCA_041586695.1 of Thauera sp. Taxonomy (GTDB): domain Bacteria; phylum Pseudomonadota; class Gammaproteobacteria; order Burkholderiales; family Rhodocyclaceae; genus Thauera. The sequence goes on along the minus strand of JBFGZP010000068.1, from coordinate 3,366 downwards.
ATAGGCGGCAAAAGCGCTCTTCTGCGTGCACATCGCATCGTGGGCGGTATCTTCGACGTACCACATGGGCACGCCGGGCAGGCGGCCCGAGGCCCAGGTGACGGTGCCGTCGCCGTCGCGGCTGGCGACGAAGTCGAGGCGCTTGCGCTCCTGGTGCCAGCCCAGTTCGTCGTCGTAGTCGGCGAACTGATAGTCGATCACCGTGGCGGGCTGGCAGCCGGCGACGTAGCGCATCAGCGCCGGGTCCGGTGCGGCCGCGCGCAAGGCCTGCCAGGTCTTGCGCGCGCCCTGCAGCGCCGTGGCGTCGGCGAGTTTCCAGCGCGCCTGGGTAGTGGACTTGATCGTCTGCCAGCGCACGGTGTCGGCGAAGTCCGGGTCTTCGGGGGCGAAGGGCAGCAGCTCGAGCAGGCCCGGATAGCGGCCCACGAGGTCAACGATGTCGTTGGTGTCGCGGGTGAAGTCCAGCAGCGACAGCTTGGCCTGGGTCGGATTGAAGCCGGTGAGCCAGCGTACCGCCTCGTACGAGCCCAGGTTGGGCGTGCCCAGCATCAGGAAGCGGCTGTTGGGCAGGCGCGCCACGCGCTGCCACAGCGCCGCGCCGCGGGCGCCGTCGGCGATCATCGCACGCACCACCAGGCCGCCCATCGAATGCGCGACGATGTGCACCGGCTGGGCGCTGCGTTCGGCCTCGGGCAGCCACTGCTCGAGCGCATCGGCCAGACGCGCGGCCGAATCGCGCACCGACAGCCGCCAGTCGTAGGCGAACATGTGCACGCGGTGACTGTGGGCGAGGAACTCCAGCAGCGGGCCGTAGAAATCGTCGATCAGCGTATCGGGCACGACGTCGGCCTCGCCCATGGCGATGTCGCCGAGACCGCCGCGCAGCAGCGCCCAGTAGTTGAGCCAGACATGCTTGCCGCCAGACCTCAGGTGGCTGCCCAGCGTGCCCGGCACGACCACCGCCAGCGGGCGCGCTGTGCCGCCGCCCAGGCTGCGCGCGACCGCCTCGCGCCAGCGCGGCGGCGTGTGCTGGGCGGATTCGATCGGCAGGAAGCCGCCGTCCTCTTCGTCGCCGCGCGTCAGTCCTGCCAGCAGCCACTGCACGCTGCGCGCGTTCCGGAAGTAGGCGAAGTGATTGACCTCGCCGCCCTTGTCCTCGCGAAAGCGCGCGCCCTTGTCGGCCCGGCGCAGGCCGCCGGACATCGAGCCGGTATTCACCACCAGGTCGTGATCCGAGCCGTAGAACCAGTCGGTGGCGACGAGCTTGATGCGCTGCCACAGCGAATCGCCCTCGATGTCGCCGGCAATGACCGACAGGTCGGCGCGGCTCACGAGCTCCGGGTGGTGCAGCAGCCGCGTCAGCGCCGAGCCCGGCATCATCGCTTCCAGCCCGGGAAGGGTGCGCGGGTCGGTGCGTTCCTTCAGTACCGCGAGGAGGAAGTCCAGGCCGTCGGCGAACAGGCCCTCGCCGGCGACGCGGCCGGCGAGAAAGTCGAGCGTCGACAGAAAGCGATCCAGCCGCCCCGAGGCGAGCGTGGTGCCGCGCGCCGGGCAGGCGACGCGCACGAAACGCTGCACCGTGAGCTTCTTGCTGCGCAGCACGCGCAGCAGTTTCACCAGGCGGGCGCGGTCGTCCTCGTAGGCGTCGTCGCGCTCCTTCGCGGCGTCCTGCTGCAGCGGCGCGAGGCCGAGCTGCTCGGCAATCGTTCGATCGGCGGCGAACAGCGCCTTCAGCCGCGCCGGCGTCAGCACCGCATCGACGCCCTCGCAGTCGCCGAGGCACAGCAGTTCGCCCACCAGGCCGCCGCGCGAGTGGCTCACCAGGTGCAGGGTCGCGCCCTGCGGCAGGCGCTCGCCCAGGGCCAGGGCGTTGGCGATCGGGCTTTCGCTCAGGCTGCGATGCTCGAAGGCGAAGACTCGCTCGCCGTAGAGGCGGCCCAGGCGTTCGCGCGCTGCACGTCCGGCCTCGTTGCCTTCGTCCCACAGCTTGCCGAACGCCCCCTCGCAGCTCGACGCCGTGCCGTGCACGAAAACCAGGATCGGCCCCTCGTCGATGGCGATCGGCGCGTCCGCCGGTAGCGCCACGAGCTTGAAGGCGTCACCGAGCGTGCACCGATAAAGCCCCGGCGGCCCGGCCTTGAGGCGCTTCTGCTCGAACCAGGTGCCGAGCTCACGGGCGGCCTTCTTGCCCAGATCCACACCGAAAAAATCCAGTACCTTGATGCCCAGTCCGAGCAGGCCACGCTCGCCGCGCGAGGGCCCGGCGCCGGCGATCGAGGGGGCGAGGACATCGAACTCCCAGGCGACGCCGCCGTCGCGCGACACGCCGCGGCGGCCGTGCTCGCGCACCAGGCTGTCGGCACGGCTCCAAAGCACGAAGCCGTTTTCCAGTTCGACGCGCACCAGTTCGTCCGCCGTCACCTCGATCTGGTCGGTGACGCCGTCGCGGGCGCGGCCGGGCTGCAGCCGGCGACCGCTGTGCACCACGATGCCGCTGCCGACGGGGAGAGCCTGGGGATCGAGTTCGGAGGTCTTGCCGCGGATCGAATAGCTGCGCTCGGCCATCTGGCTCTCCGCCTCAGTCGAACACGGCCATGCGGCGGGCGGTTCGCGTGCCGAAGATCTGTGGCTCCTGCGGCAGGCGCGTGGAGGGAAGGTACTTGCGGATCGCCGCGTGCCACTGCTCGTAGTTCTGTGGCTTGTCCTGGCGCAGGGTCTTGAGGGCGTAGAAGGTGAATGCGCCGTTGGGGCGGCCGGCGAAGCTGGTATCCCAGCTGAACTCCTCGTCACGGCAGCCCGACAGCAGCAGGTCGCCGCCGGTGCGTCGCATGCCGCCGATCAGGGTGAGCGCGCGCGCGCGCGGCGCGGAAGGCAGGGTGCCGGGCTTCATCCACGCCGCCGGCGGCAGGAAGCGCGCGCGTGGGCCGCCGGGGTCGAGGTCGCTCTCGTCGCCGCGGGTGACCGAGCCGGAGTGGCAGCTGTCGGAGATCAGCAGCAGGCGCACGCCCGCGGCGCGGCGGTCGAAGAGGGCGCGGATGTCGTCGTCGATCAGCGCGCCGGCGGTGGCGATGTCGTAGGGACACAGTGCCTCGTCGCGACCGTCGGCTTCGTCGCCGTCGGTGTCCTCGACCCAGGTGCCGTGGCCGGAGTAGGTGAATACGACGGTGTCGCCCTTCTGCGCGCCGTCGATCAGGTCCCGAAGCGCCTTGACCATCGCCGCATGCTTGGCCTGGGCGTCGATCAGCGAGCTGACGCCGAAGCCGAGGGACTGCAGCATCGCCGCCCAGTCGGCGGCGTCATTGACGCAGCCGGAGAGGTCGCTGTCGGTGCCGGGATAGTCGTTGATGCCGATGCAAAGCGCGCGTT
>JBFGZP010000067.1:0-13180 GCA_041586695.1 Thauera sp. | reverse complement strand
GTGGCGATGAAGAACAAGTACGGCGCGAACGAGCGCAGCCAGAAGCTCAAGTACCACGTGCAGACCTCGGGCCGCTCGCTGCATGCGCAGGAGATGGACTTCAACGACATCCGCACGACCCTGCAGGCGCTGATCGCAATCTACGACAACTGCAACTCGCTGCACACCAACGCCTACGACGAGGCGATCACCACGCCGACCGAGGAGTCGGTGCGCCGGGCGATGGCGATCCAGCTCATCATCAACCGAGAGTGGGGCCTGGCGAAGAACGAGAACCCCAACCAGGGCAGCTTCATCATCGACGAACTCACCGACCTCGTCGAGGAGGCGGTGCTCAAGGAGTTCGAGGCGATCGCCTCGCGCGGCGGCGTACTCGGCGCGATGGAGACCGGCTACCAGCGCGGCAAGATCCAGGAGGAGTCGCTCTACTACGAGCACAAGAAGCACGACGGCTCCTACCCGATCATCGGCGTCAATACCTTCCTCAATCCGAAGGGCCAGGCGCAGCAGGAGATCGAGCTCGCGCGCTCGACCGAGGAAGAAAAGCAGGGTCAGCTCAAGCGCCTCGCCGACTTCCAGGCACGCAATGCAGCCGAGGCGCCGAAGTGGCTGGCGAAGCTGCAGCAGGCCGTGATCGACAACCGCAACGTGTTCGAAGTGCTGGTCGATGCCGTGCGCTACTGCTCGCTCGGGCAGATCACCGAGGCCTTGTACAAGGTCGGGGGGCAGTACCGCCGCAGCATGTGAGCCGCGTGCCGGCCCACCGTGTCGCGGCCCTCGGGTCGCCGCCACGAAAGCGGGCGGGCCGCGCGGTCGCTGCGCAGGCTTGAACAAATGGCGCTTCGGCGCCGCTCGTCATTGGGGAGCGAGTGGCGCCGGTCGTCACGCCCATGGGGCAGCAGCGCGGATGGGGCCCGGCCGGACGCAAAGTTGCGCCGCGGGCGCGGGTAGAATGGCCTCACCGACGAACAGGCGGCCATGGCCGGCAAACTTCATGAATCTCACCACCCCCGCGCTGCTGTTCCCGGCGATTTCGCTGCTGCTGCTCGCCTATACCAACCGTTTCCTGACCCTCGCCCAGGTGGTTCGCCAACTCAATGTCTCCGACGAGCGCGGCGCGGCGCTGGTCCAGCGGCAGCTGCCCGGGCTGAAACGCCGCATCGTGCTCACCCAGTACATGCAGGGCTTCGGCGTGTTCAGCTTCCTGCTTTGTGCGCTGTCGATGTTCGCCCTGTTCGTCGAAGCCGCGCTGCCCGGCAAACTGCTGTTCGGCGCCAGCATCCTGACCCTGGCGCTTTCGCTGATCCTGTCGCTGGCGGAAGTGCTGATCTCCACCGAGGCGCTGACGGTGGTGGTGAACGATCTGGAGCAGGCCGGCCGCGACGGCCCGCGCTGACCCGCCGCCGCCGTCTAGCGGCTGGTCAGCTTGAGTTCGATGCGGCGATTGCGGGCGAAGGCCTCTTCGGTGTTGCGCGCATCGAGCGGGTGGAACTCGCCGTAGCCCGTGGCGGCGAGGCGTTGCGGCGGGATGCCCTGGCCGCGCAGGAACTTGACAATGGCCAGCGCGCGCGCGGTGCTCAGTTCCCAGTTCGACGGGAAGCGCGCGGTCGAGATCGGGCGGCGGTCGGTATGGCCGTCGACCTGCAGCACCCACGGCAGGTCGGCGGGAATTTCGTCCGACAGCGTCTTCAGGGTTTCGGCGAGGCGGGTGAGCTGGGTCATGCCCTCCTCGCTGACCTCGTCCGAGGCGCTCGGAAACAGCACCTCGCTGGAAAACACGAAACGGTCGCCGACGATCTGCACGTCCTTTCTTGCGCCGAGCACTGCGCGCAGGCGGCCGAAGAATTCGGAGCGGTAACGTGCCAGTTCCTGCACACGGGCGGCGAGGGCGAGGTTGAGTTCGCGGCCGAGCTCCTCGATCTTCAGGTCCTTGTCGCGCGCGGCAGTCTCGGCCGCGGCGAGTGCGTTGTTGAGCTGCTCGAGCTGAGTGCGTACCGCCGCAAGCTGGCGGTTGAGCAACTCGACCTGCGCGATCGACTGCGCCGATAGCTCGGCTTGCTCCTTGAGCGAGCGCTCCGAGGTGTCGAGCGAGCTCGCCAGCCGCGCCACCTCCGCTTCCAGTTCGGCTTTCAGGCGCTCGAGCGCGGCGATGTCGGCGCCGATGCGCGCGACTTCCTCCTCTTGCGCACTCAGATCGGCTTCGGCCTGGCGCAGTTGCAGGCTCAGGGTCTCGCGCTCGCGCTGCTCGGTGGCGAGCGATGCGCTGAGCTCGCCGACCTGCACCTGGGCGTGCTTGCGCGCGGCGGTTTCCAGGCTCAGCGTCTTCGCCAGCGCAGCAAGCTCGGCGTTGAGCTTGGCGAGCGAGCGGTCGCGCCCGCTCACGGCATCGGCGAGCACGAACTGGCCGATGACGAAGATCAGGATGACGAACACCATCACCATCAGCAGCGCGGCGAGGGCGTCGACGAATCCGGGCCAGAAGTCGAGCGCACGACGGCGGCGGGTGAGCGAGGCCATGGTGCGTCAGTCCCCCTTGTGACCGCCGAGCGCGGCGGCGATCGTGCGCGACAGCAGGCGCAACTCGGCGCGCAGGTCCTCGGAAAACTGCTGGCCCTGGGCCGGTTGCTGGGCGATCTGGCGGATCAGGCCGCGCAGGTCTTCCTGCGTGGCGGACAGGGTGGAGAGGTCGCGCGACTCGCGCGCGATGAGATCGGACAGGCGCGTGAGCTGGCCGTTGAGCTCGGCGAGTTGTTCCACGCTGGCGCGGCGCTCGCGTTCGGTTTCCACGGCCGAACGCTGCATGCGCTCGATGCTCTCGGCGGTCTGCTCGAGCAGGGCCTGCACGTAGGCCGGCACGCCACCTTCGCCATCGCCGCTCATGCCGGAGGGCAGGCGCGTGATGTTCGAAAGCCACTCCTCGAGCTCGTTGTAGAAGCGGTTCTGGGCGTGGCCGGACTGCAGGTCGAGGAAGCCGACGATGAGCGAGCCGGCGAGGCCGAACAGCGAGGTCGAGAAGCTGGTGGCCATGCCGCCGAGCGGCTTGTCCAGGCTTAGCTTGAGGGCTTCGAACATCGCTACCGGGTCGGTGCCGCCGCTCATGCCGCCGATGATCTCGCCCACCGAGCGAATGGTGACGAGCAGGCCCCAGAAGGTGCCGAGCAGGCCGAGGAAGATCAGCAGGCCCACCAGGTAGCGGCTCAGGTCGCGTTGCTCCTCGAGCCGGATCTGCACGCTGTCGAGGATGGAGCGCGTCGATGCCGGCGACAGGTGGAACTTGCCGCGCTCGCGGCTGGAGAGCAGGCGGGCCATCGGTGCCAGCAGGACCGGCCGCACCGACAGTGCACGCTCGGCGTCGGCGCGCTGCTGGAAGGCCTCGATCCACAACACTTCGCGCTGGAGTCGCCACACCTGGCGCAGGTTCACCGCAACGCCGACCGCAAGCACCAAGACGATGACGCCGTTGAAGGCGGCATTGGCGGCGAAGGCATGCTTGAGCTGGGGAACGAGCACCGCGGCCAGCACCGCGACGAGGGCAAGAAAAAGGCCCATCCAGGTGGTGACATGGACGGGCTTGGTGAACTCCTTGTGTTCCATCGGCGTCGGGTCCTCGTCGGGCGTTGGGGCGCGGGCCGCAAAGCGCCGCTGGTCACCAGTCTAAACCGATTCCGGGCAGGTGCCGAATCGCCGCCCGCCGCCCCCGGCAGGTGGGGCGCAGGCCGGCTTCGCAGCGCGCGAGCCGCGCGTCGAAGGCGACTGCAACAATTGACTACATTCTGCAAACAGTTGCGCAAACATGAGTTGCGAAACTGCAGCCTGACGAATCTGCAGGGCGCTCGGCAGCGCCGCGTTCGCGCCTCAACAATGACAACAGGGGCCCGACGGCAGACACGCAGCACAAAAATCCGAAGGAGGAAGGGCATGTCCGACACTCACGGGCAGATCGCAGAGGCGGGGCTGGATACATTCCCGCGGCTCTTGATGCACCACACCAGGGTCCGGCCACAGCGGCCGGCCATGCGCGAGAAGAAATACGGAATCTGGCAGACCTACAGCTGGGCCGACGTGGCGCAGAACGTGCGGGCGATCGCCTGCGGGTTGGCCGAACTCGGCTTCAAGCGCGGCGACCGCCTGGCCATCGTCGGCGACAACCGGCCGCGGCTGTATTGGTCGGTGGCGGCATGCCAGTGCCTCGGCGGCATCCCGGTGCTGATGTACCAGGACGCGGTGGCGCAGGAAATGACCTACGTGCTGCAGGACGCGGAGATCCGCTTCGCCATCGTCGAGGACCAGGAACAGGTCGACAAGATGGTCGAGATTGCGCCCGAGGTGCCGATGCTCGAGCGTGTGATCTACGATGACGCCCGCGGCATGCGCCACTACACCCAGACCCTGCTCCTGGGCCTGGACGAGTTGCAGGAGATGGGGCGGATCCACGACCGCAACCAGAGCGACTTCCTCGACGGCGAGATCGCCAAGGGCGCGACCGACGACATCTCGGTGATGCTCTATACCTCGGGTACTACCGGCAAACCCAAGGGGGTGTGCCAGACGCACGCCGCCTTCATCGCGGCGGCACGCGGCGGCACGCAGTTCGACAAGCTCACCGACCAGGAAGACATCCTCTCCTACCTGCCGATGGCATGGGTGGGTGATCACCTGTTTTCTTTCGCCCAGGCCATGGTCGCCGGCTTCACGATCAACTGTCCGGAGTCGGGCGAGACCGTGATGACCGACCTGCGCGAGATCGGCCCGACCTATTACTTCGCCCCGCCGCGGGTGTTCGAGAACCTGCTCACCCAGGTGATGATCCGCATGGAGGATGCCAGCGCGATCAAGCGCAGGATATTCCATCATTTCATGGAGGTGGCACGTCGCTGCGGCGCCGAGATCCTCGACGGCAAGCCGGTCTCGGGTGGCGACCGGCTGCAGTACTGGCTAGGCAACCTGCTGGTGTACGGCCCGCTCAAGAACGTCTTCGGCCTGAGCCGCGTGCGGGTGGCCTACACCGCGGGTGCTGCGATCGGTCCCGATCTGTTCCGTTTCTATCGCTCGATCGGCATCAACCTCAAGCAGCTCTATGGCCAGACCGAGACCTGCGCCTATGTCTGTCTGCAGCCCGACGGCGATATCAAGCTCGATTCGGTCGGCAAGCCGGCGCCCTTCGTCGAGGTCAAGCTCGCCGACAATGGCGAGATCCTGGTCAAGGGGCCGATGGTGCTCAAGGCCTACTACAAGCGCCCGGACGCGACGGCCGAGTCGATCAATGCCGAAGGCTACTTCATGACCGGTGATGCCGGCTTCTTCGACGACGACGGCCACCTCAAGATCATCGACCGCGCCAAGGACGTCGGCAAGCTCGCCGACGGCTCGATGTTCGCGCCCAACTACATCGAGAACAAGCTCAAGTTCTTCCAGTACGTCAAGGAGGCGGTCACCTTCGGCGCCGGTCGCGACTGCGTGACCGCCTTCATCAACATCGACATCGAGGCGGTGGGGAACTGGGCCGAGCGCAAGGGCATGGCCTACTCCGGCTACACCGATCTTGCCTCCCAGGCAGCGGTGTACGAACTGATCCGCGACTGCGTCGAGCAGGTCAATGCCGACCTCGCCGCCGACCCGAGGATGAGCGGCTCGCAGCTCAAGCGCTTCCTGATCCTGCACAAGGAGCTCGACGCCGACGACGGCGAACTCACCCGCACGCGCAAGGTGCGGCGCAATTTCATCGCCGAGAAGTACGGCGAGCTGATCGAGGCGATGTTCGAAGGCAGGAAGAGCCAGTTCATCGAGACCCAGGTCAAGTACGAGGACGGCCGGACCGGCAAGGTGAGCGCCGACTTGCGCATCGAGGAGGTGAAGACCTTCGCGCCGCAAGCCGGCAAGCAGGCGGCTTGAGGAGACCATAGATGATGAACGACATTCAACATGGCGACGCCGTGCAGGCCGCGGTCACAGGGCGCAAGATCGGCGAGGTGGTCCTGGACCTGCACAATATCTCGCTGCGCTTCGGCGGGGTGAATGCCCTCACCGACATCAGCTTCAACGTCCGCGAGCACGAGGTCCGCGCCATCATCGGTCCCAACGGTGCCGGCAAGAGCTCGATGCTGAACGTGATCAACGGCGTGTACCACCCGCAGGAAGGCAGGATCATGTTCCGCGGCGAGGAGCGCAAAAAGATGGAGCCGCACATGGCGGCCCTGCAGGGCATCGCCCGCACCTTCCAGAACATTGCGCTGTTCAAGGGCATGAGCGTGCTGGACAACATCATGACCGGCCGCAACCTGAAGATTAAGTCCAACATCTTTCAGCAGGCGCTGTGGATCGGGCCGGCGTTGCGCGAGGAGATCGCCCACCGCGAGAAGGTCGAGGAGATCATCGACTTCCTCGAAATCCAGCACATCCGCAAGACGCCGGTCGGGGCCTTGCCCTACGGCCTGCAGAAGCGTGTCGACCTCGGTCGCGCGCTGGCGATGGAGCCGCAGATCCTGCTGCTCGACGAGCCGATGGCGGGCATGAACGTCGAGGAGAAGCAGGACATGTGCCGCTTCGTCCTCGATATCAGCGACCAGTTCGGCACCACGATCGTGCTCATCGAGCACGACATGGGTGTGGTGATGGACATCTCCGACCGCGTCGTGGTGCTCGACTACGGCAAGAAGATCGGCGACGGCACCCCGGACGAGGTGCGAAACAACCAGGACGTGATTAACGCCTACCTGGGCAGCGGGCACTGAGCGGAGCGAGACATGGCATTTTTCATTGAAACGTTGTTGGGCGGGTTGATGAGCGGCATGCTGTATTCGCTGGTCGCCCTGGGCTTCGTGCTCATCTTCAAGGCCTCGGGCGTGTTCAACTTCGCCCAGGGTGCGATGGTGCTGGTCGCGGCGCTGGCGATGGCGCGCTTCTCGGAGTGGGCGAACGCCGCCCTCGGCGGTGACAGCCTTTTCCTCGCCAACCTGATCGGCATCGTCGGCGCCGGCGCGGTGATGTTCGTTGTGGCCTGGGGCATCGAGCGCTTCGTGCTGCGCAAGCTGGTGAACCAGGAGGGAGCCACGCTGCTGATGGTGACGCTGGGTATCGCCTATGTGCTCGAGGGCCTCGGCCAGAGCTTCTTCGGCAGCGAGATCTACTCGATCAACGTCGGCATGCCGAAGGAACCGGTGATCATGTTCGAGGGCCTGTTCGAAGGCGGCGTGCTGATCAACAAGGAGGACTTCATCGCCGCGGCATTGGCGGCGGTCCTGGTGGGCAGCCTCACCGTGTTCTTCCAGAAAACCGCGATCGGCCGTGCGCTGCGCGCGGTGGCAGACGACCACCAGGCGGCGCAGTCGGTGGGTATCCCGCTCAACAAGACCTGGGTGGTCGTGTGGTGCGTGGCCGGCCTGGTGGCGCTGGTGGCCGGCATCATCTGGGGCTCGAAGCTGGGCGTGCAGTTCTCCCTCGTCACCGTGGCACTGCGCGCGCTGCCGGTGGTGATCCTCGGCGGCCTGACCTCGGTGCCGGGCGCGATCGTCGGCGGCCTGATCATCGGCGTGGGCGAGAAGCTGTCCGAGGTCTATATCGGGCCGATGGTGGGGGGCGGCATCGAAATCTGGTTCGCCTATGTGATGGCGCTGATCGTGCTGCTGTTTCGGCCGCAGGGCCTGTTCGGCGAAAAGATCATCAACCGCGTCTGACGGGAGAAAAGACAGTGTTCTATCGAGAAAACGGCCAGTTCAAGACCAGCTATGTGGCCGACCAACAGATCTTCACCATCGCCCAGGACAAGTGGTTCGTCTACGGGCTGATCGCCTTCGCCGCGCTCGTCGTGCCGATGCTGGCCGACGAGTACATGTTCCGCGCCATCCTGATTCCCTTCCTGGTGCTGTCGCTGGCGGCGCTGGGGGTGAATCTGCTGGTGGGCTATTGCGGGCAGATCACCCTCGGCGCCGGCGCCTTCATGGCGATCGGGGCCTACGCTGCCTACAATTTCATGGTCCGCATCGACGGCATGCCGCTGATCCTGGCGATGCTGCTGGGCGGGGTGGCGGCGGCGGGCTTCGGCATCCTGTTCGGCATCCCCAGCCTGCGGGTGCGCGGGCTCTACCTGGCGGTGGCGACGCTGGCCGCGCAGTTCCTGTGCGACTGGGCCTTTCTGCGCATCGGCTGGTTCACCAACTACTCGTCGTCGGGTTCGGTGTCGGTCGGCACGCTCGAGGCTTTCGGCTGGGTCATCAACTCGCCGGTGGAGAAGTACCTGTTCTGCCTGGCCTTCGTGGTGGTGTTCGCGATTATCGGCAAGAACCTCACCCGCGCTGCCATCGGCCGGCAGTGGATGGCGATTCGCGACATGGACGTGGCCGCGGAAGTGATCGGCATCCGCCCGATGTTCGCCAAGCTGTCGGCGTTCGCAGTGAGCTCCTTCTTCGTCGGCGTGGCCGGCGCGCTGTGGGGCTTCGTGCACCTCGGTTCCTGGGAGCCGGCGGCGTTCTCGGTGGATCGCTCCTTCCAGTTGCTGTTCATGGTGATCATCGGCGGCATGGGATCGATCATGGGCAGCTTCTTCGGCGCTGCCTTCATCGTCATCCTTCCGATCTTCCTCAATCAGTTCCTGCCCTTCCTCGGCAATCTGGTGGGCGTGTCGATATCGACCGCCGGCGTCTCCCATGCCGAGATCATCATCTTTGGTTCGCTGATCATCTTCTTCCTGATCGTCGAACCCCATGGCCTCGCCCGTCTTTGGTCGATCGCCAAGCAGAAACTGCGTCTGTGGCCGTTCCCGCACTGATGCAGCGCCGTTTGCAGTGCCCATGATGCTTATTACAAGGAGGAGACTCATGAAATTCCGTACCCTGGCCCTCGCGGCCGCCATTGCCTCGGTGGGCCTGTCGTCTGCCGTGTTCCCGTCTGCCGCCCAGGCGCAGGCGCAGGAGCAGTTCTTTCCGGTCCTCGTCTATCGCACCGGCGCCTATGCCGCCAACGGCAACCCGTGGGCGAACGGCTACGTCGATTACCTCAAGCTGGTGAACGCCCAGGGCGGCGTCAACGGCGTCAAGCTGTCCTACGAGGAATGCGAGTTCGGCTATGCCACCGATCGTGGCGTGGAATGCTACGAGCGCCTCAAGGGCAAGGGCGCGACCGTGATCCAGCCGCTGTCGACCGGGGTGACGTTCGCGCTCACCGACAAGGCGCCGGTCGACAAGATCCCGCTGATCACCGCCGGCTACGGCCGCAGCGAGTCGCAGGATGGCTCGGTATTCACCTGGAACTATCCGCTGCTGGGCTCCTACTGGGTCGGCGCCGACGTCGCCGTCCAGCACATCGGCAAGCTGATGGGCGGGCTCGACAAGCTCAAGGGCAAGAAGATCGCGCTCGTCTATCACGACAGCCCGTTCGGCAAGGAGCCGATCCCGCTGCTGGAGGAGCGCGCCAAGATGCACGGCTTCGATTTGCAGCTGCTGCCGGTCGCCCATCCGGGCGTCGAGCAGAAGGCCACCTGGTTGCAGATCCGCCGCGAGCGTCCCGACTACGTGCTGCTGTGGGGCTGGGGCGTGATGAACTCGACCGCCATCAAGGAGGCCCAGGCCACCGGCTTCTCGCGCGACAAGATGCTCGGCATCTGGTGGGCGGGCGCCGAACCGGACGTGAAGGACGTGGGCGACGGCGCCAAGGGCTACAGCGCGCTGGCGTTGCAGCACGGTGCGGAGCCCGACAGCAAGGTCGTCAAGGACATGCTGGCCATGGTGCATGACAAGGGCCAGGGTACCGGTCCGAAAGACGAGGTCGGCTCGGTGCTTTACATGCGCGGACTGATCTCCGCGATGCTGGGCGTAGAGGGTGTGCGCCAGGCGCAGGAGCGCTTCGGCAAGGGCAAGGTCGTGACCGGCGAGCAGATGCGCTGGGGCCTGGAGAACCTCAACCTCGACCAGGCCAAGCTCGACGGCATGGGCTTCGCCGGCGTCATGCGCCCGATCCAGACCTCATGCACCGACCACATGGGTTCGTCCTGGGTCCGCGTGCACACCTGGGATGGCGCCAAATGGGCGTTCAGCTCCGACTGGTACCAGGCCGACGACAAGGTCTTGCGTCCGATGGTGCTCGATGCCGCGAGCAAGTATGCGGCGGAGAAGGGAATACAGCGCCGTACCGCGGAGCAGTGCAAGGAGTAAGTTGAAACGTGCCCCTGCACCTGCCGGTGCGGGGGCCTTTTCCTGGAATCGAAGATGAACACTCCCAACTCAGCCTTCCTCAGCGTCAACAACATCGAGGTCATCTACAACCACGTCATCCTCGTGCTGAAGGGCGTGTCGCTGTCGGTGCAGGAGGGCAGCATCGTCGCCCTGCTGGGCGGCAACGGCGCCGGCAAGACGACGACTCTGCGCGCGGTCAGCAACCTGCTCAAGGGCGAACGCGGCGAGGTGACCAAGGGCTCGGTCGAGTACAAGGGCGAGCGCGTCGAAGCATTGACCCCCGCCGATCTCGTCAAGCGCGGCGTGATCCAGGTCATGGAAGGCCGGCACTGCTTCGGCCACCTGACCATCGAGGAAAACCTGCGCACCGGCGCCTACACCCGCACCGACGGCAAGGCCGCGGTCGAGGAGACGCTGGAGAAGGTCTACAACTATTTCCCGCGCCTGAAGACCCGGCGCAGCAGCCAGGCGGCATACACCTCGGGCGGCGAACAGCAGATGTGCGCGATCGGCCGTGCGTTGATGGCGAAGCCGCGCGTGGTGCTGCTCGACGAACCGTCGATGGGCCTGGCACCGCTGATCGTCGAAGAGGTGTTCGAGATCGTCAAGGATCTGAACACCAAGGAAAATGTGAGCTTCCTGCTGGCCGAACAGAACACCATGGTCGCCCTGCGTTATGCCGACTACGGCTACATCATGGAGAACGGCCGCATCGTCATGGAAGGGGAGGCCAAGGAGCTTGCCACCAACGAGGACGTGAAGGAGTTCTATCTCGGCCTGTCGGGCGAGGGACGCAAGAGCTTCCGCGATGCCAAGCACTATCGGCGCCGCAAGCGCTGGCTCTCCTGATACCCGCCCGAATCGCCATCGCGCCCGCGGGAACATCGGGGGCTTCGCAAGGACTCAGAAATGAACTTCTACGACAGCGGGGAGACCCGTGATCCAGCCGAACGGGAGCGTGATCTCCTCGCCCGCCTGCCCGCGCAAATCGCCCATGCCAAGGCCTGCGCACCGGCGTTCGGGAAGCTGCTCGGGGGCGTCGATGCGACCGCGGTGACGAGCCGCGAGGCGCTTGCCCGCCTGCCGGTGATCCGCAAGTCCCAACTGCTCGAGCAGCAGAAGGCCGCGCGGCCGTTCGGCGGTTTTGCCGCCGTGCGCTGGGGGGCCGACTGCGCGCGCGTGTTCGCCTCGCCGGGCCCGCTGTACGAACCCGAAGGAGCACGGCCCGACTACTACCGGCTCGCGCGCGCGCTGTACGCAGCGGGCTTCCGTGCCGGCGACCTGGTGCACAACACCTTTTCGTATCACTTCACGCCGGCCGGGTCGATGATGGAGACGGCGGCGCATGCAGTCGGCTGCACGGTGTTTCCGGCCGGAGTCGGTCAGACCGAGCAGCAGCTCGCAGCCATCGCCGACCTGCGGCCGAACGCCTATGTGGGCACGCCGTCCTTCCTGCGGATCCTGCTCGACAAGGCGGCCGAGTCCGGCGTCGAGCCGAGCTTCACCAAGGCCTTCGTGTCGGGCGAGGCCTTCCCGCCGAGCATGCGCGACGCGTTCGCTGCGCGCGGCATCGACGCCTTCCAGGCCTATGCCACCGCCGACATCGGCCTGATCGCCTACGAGACCGAGGCGCGTGAGGGCCTGGTGGTGGGCGAGGACATCATCGTCGAGATCGTTCGTCCGGGAACCGGCGATCCGGTCGCCGCGGGCGAGGTAGGCGAGGTCGTCGTCACCACCTTCAACCCGGATTACCCGCTGATCCGCTTCGGCACCGGCGACCTGTCGGCGCTGCTGCCCGGTGCCTCGCCCTGCGGTCGCACCGGGATGCGCATCAAGGGCTGGATGGGGCGCGCCGATCAGACCACCAAGGTCAAGGGCATGTTCGTGCATCCAGGCCAGATCGCCCAAATCGCGCGTCGCCACCCCGAACTCACCCGCGTCCGGCTCGTGGTGGACAATCCCGGCCTCAACGATCGCATGACGCTGATGTGCGAGACCGCCGGCGGCGGCAGCGAGGCGCTGGCCGGGGCGATCGCGGCAAGCATTCGCGAGCTGACCAAGCTGCGTGGCGAGGTGGCCTTCCTGCCGGCTGGCGCCCTCGCCAACGACGGCAAGGTGATCGACGACGTGCGCAAGTACGAGTGAGTCCTGCAATGCGAGGCCGGCGCGCGGAGGCCTGCCGCCGGCCCCTTCCTTTCCCGCTTCCGAGACGACATGGATCCCAGTCCAGCGCCTGAACGACTGCCGCTTGCCGGTATCCGTATCCTCGATCTCAGCCGCCTGCTGCCCGGCCCGCTCGCCACCCAGCACCTGGCCGACTACGGTGCCGAGGTGATCAAGATAGAGGACGCCGGCGCCGGCGACTATGCGCGCACGATGGGCGCGATGGCGGGCGATACGAGTTATTTCTACCAGGTCGTCAATCGCAACAAGAAGAGCCTGCGCCTGGATCTCAAGCATCCTGAAGGCAGGGCGCTGTTCCTGCGCCTGGTCGCCGAGGCGGACGCGCTGGTCGAGGGTTTTCGTCCCGGGGTGATGGACAAGCTGGGCCTGGGCTACGCAGCGCTCGCCGCAATCAACCCGCGCCTGGTCTATTGCAGCATCACCGGTTATGGTCAGACCGGGCCTTTCGCGCTGCGCGCGGGCCACGACATCAACTACATCGGCTACGCTGGCGTGCTCGACCAGATCGGCTGCGCCGGCGGTGCGCCGGCAATCCCCAACCTGCAGATCGGCGACCTGCTCGGCGGCACGATGGCGGCCGTCACCGGCATCCTGGTGGCGCTGATCGATGTGCGCGCAGGCGGGCCGGGCCGCCATGTGGACGTGGCGATGACCGACGCGGCGCTGGCGCACGCGATCTTTCCGCTGGTCGAGGTCCTCGCCCATGGTGCGGTGCGGCCGCGCGGCGAGGATATGCTGACCGGCGGCGTACCCTGCTACGGGGTGTACGAAACCGCCGATGGCCGCCATATGGCGGTCGGCGCGCTGGAAGAAAAGTTCTGGTACCTGCT
>JBFGZP010000066.1:0-13194 GCA_041586695.1 Thauera sp. | reverse complement strand
GGTGCTCTTGCCGTCGTCTACGCTGCCGCAGGTGAGAAAGCGCAGCAGGCCGTTGTCGATTTCGGGCAGTTGTTCGGGTGCGGACATTGTCATGGTTCCTTCGATCTTTCTGTAGTTCGGTTTCTGTGTGTTCAGTCGGGATTCACCGGGCGTGTGCGCGGAAGGCCGTGCCTGCAATTCGCCGGGGCCGGCCGGGGCAATCCTTCTGCGGGCTGCGGAACTCGCCCTGCGGGCTCAGACAGTCCTCGCCCGCGCCAGGATCGCCCCGACCACCCCCGGCTTTCGTTTCCGGGGCGCGACGGCAGTTGCAAGGCCACCCCCGCGCGATTGGTCCAATCTCCAAACACTTCCGGCCGGTGTTCTTGACTCTCGCTTCTTCGGCCGATCGTCCGGCACCACCAGCGGATGGGCAGGGTGTTTGTGGAGAGGGCGAGGACTGTCTGAGCGCGAAGCGCGAGTTCCGCAGCCCTCGGAGCAAATACCCTGCGCACCTCGCGCCTGAGAACCTCCAACCCATACGGCCTCGAAGCCACGACGAGTTCCGTCGCAAAGGACGAGCCGTCCAGCCCCGGCCGGTTTCACCACCCAAGAACCCAAGCCCCAGCGTTTCAGAAATACCCTTCCTTCTTGCGCTGCTCCATCGAAGCCTCCGAGGTCTGGTCGTCCATCCGCGTCGCGCCACGCTCGGTGATGGTCGTCGTCGCCGTCTCGGCGAGGATCTTCTCCACCGTGTCGGCATCGGACTCCACCGGCGCGGTGCAGGTGATGTCGCCGACGGTGCGGAAGCGCACGAGGATCTCCTCGACGAAATCGCCGTCCTTCGCCGGCGTCAGCTCGGTGACCGGCTGCAGCAGCCCGAGCTTGCGCACGACCGGGCGGGTGTGGGCGAAATAGATCGACGGCAGCTCCAGCCGTTCGCGCTGGATGTATTGCCACACGTCGAGCTCGGTCCAGTTCGAGATCGGGAAGGCGCGGATGTTTTCGCCCTTGTGCGAGCGCGCGTTGTACAGATTCCACAACTCGGGGCGCTGGTTCTTCGGATCCCACTGGCCGAACTCGTCGCGGAAACTCATGATCCGCTCCTTCGCCCGCGCCTTTTCCTCGTCGCGTCGCGCACCGCCGATGCAGGCGTCGAAACCGTGCTCCTCGATGGCCTCGAGCAGGGTCACCGACTGGTGCTTGTTGCGCGACTCGCCCGGATGCGACAGCACCACGGTGCCGAGCGTGATCGAGCTCTCCACCGAGCGCACGATCAGGCGTTCGCCCAGTTCCTCGGCGCGCTTGTCGCGGAAATCGGTCACTTCCTTGTAGTTGTGGCCGGTATCGATGTGCATCAACGGGAACGGGAAGCGCCCCGGGCGGAAGGCCTTCTCCGCCAGGCGAAGCAGGCAGATGGAATCCTTGCCGCCGGAAAACAGCAGCACCGGATTCGCGCACTGGCCGGCGACTTCGCGCAGGATGTGGATCGCCTCGGCCTCGAGCCAGTCGAGGTGAGACAGGGTCTGTTTGGTCAGGGACGACATATTCCTCTACCGTTTCGTTGGTGTCGCGGCGTGGCTGCTGCGCAAGGCGCGCAGTGCAGCACGCAGGCCGGCGCCGAGGGCGCTCAGGCGGCGTTGCAGGATCGCGATGGCGCTCGCCTGAGCGGCGCCCGGATGGGTCGAATTCATGGCTCAGCCCTCCTTTACATGAAGGCCGCACTCCTTGGAGGCGGGGTCCTCCCACCACCAGCGGCCTGCGCGCACGTCCTCGCCTAGCGCGATCGCACGCGTGCAGGGCGCGCAACCGATGCTGGGGTAAAACTGGTCGTGCAGCGCGTTGAACGGCACCTCGTTGAGGCGGATATAGGCCCACACCTCGCCTTCGGTCCAGTCGGACAAGGGGTTGAGCTTTTCCAGCCCGTTGCCGTCGTCGAACTCGCGCAGCGGCAGCCCGGTGCGGGTCGTGGACTGCGCGGCACGCAGCCCGGTGATCCAGGCCTTCTTGCCGGCGAGCGCGCGGCGCAACGGCTCGACCTTGCGCATCTGGCAGCAGCCCTTGCGCATTTCCACCGAGTCGTAGAAGGCGTTGATGCCGTTCGTGCGGACGTAGGCCTCTACCGCCGACGACTCGGGAAAGAACACCTTCAGCCGAGCGTCATAGTGTTTCTCGACCTCGCCGATCAGCGCGTAGGTCTCGGCGGGCAGGCGACCGGTGTCGAGCGAGAAGATCTCGATCGGCAATGCGTTGCCGAGGATCAGGTCGGTCAGCACCATGTCTTCGGCGCCGAGGCTGTTCGCGAAGGTGAGTTCGCCGTTGGCGCCGAATTCGGCCACCGCGGCGCGCAGAAACTCGAGCGCCGCGACCGATTTGGCCGCCACGGCGGCGCGCAGGGCCGGCGTGAGCTCGGGGCGGGTCGCCGGGTTGGTGGGCGCCGGGCGCAGCAGGGACACGGTCGCGTTCATGCCGCCAGCGTTCCCGGCGCTGCGCCGCGCGCCGCGCGGCGGAACAGCGGTTCGGCACGATCGACCGCGCCCTGATAGGGCTGGGCGAAGTCGTTCAGGCTGGCGAGCGCGGCCTCGAGCTGCGCGCGGGTGTAGCGGCCCTCGCGCGGCTGCATCGAACTGAATCCGCAGCGCACCATGAAGAAGAACTGGTCGCGCAGGACCTCGCCGATGGAGCGCAGCTCGCCGGCATAGCCATGGCGGACGCGCAGCAGGGTCGCGATCGAATAGCCGCGGCCGTCGGTGAACTTGGGAAAGTCGACCGCGATCAGCTGCAATGTCAGCACGTCGTCGGTCAGCACCGCCGGATCTTCGTCGCTGGCCAGCCACACCCCCAGCACGCCGGCTTCGGCGTGCGCCAGCAGTTGCGGACGCTGCGCCTGCCACACCGCGAGCGGCACGATGACACGGCCTGCCGGCACCTCGACCGCAGCCGGGTCGTCCTTCTCGGTCAGACGCAGCACCTGCCAGTCGTCGGTGACGACGCGCCCGTTCTTGATGATCTCAGCCATGGGCCACCTTCCTTTCCAGTCGTGCGTTGCGATCGCCGTAGACGCGGGTCTTGAACGGCTCGAGACCGATGCGGCGAACGGTGTCGATGAAGCGCTCGTCTTCGTGACGCGAGTCGATGTAGGTCGCGATCAGCGCATCAACCACGTCGGGCATGTCGACCGCGGCGAAGGACGGGCCGATGACCTTGCCGAGCGCGGTGTCGTTGCCCTGGTCGCCGCCGATCGACACCTGGTACCACTCCTCGCCGTTCTTATCGACGCCGAGCACGCCGATGTGGCCGACGTGGTGATGACCACATGCGTTCATGCAGCCGGAGATGTTGATCTCGATCTCGCCGATGTCGTGCAGGTAGTCGAGGTTGTCGAAGCGCGCCTGGATCGCCTCGGCGATCGGGATCGACTTGGCATTGGCGAGGGCGCAGAAGTCTCCGCCCGGGCAGCAGATGATGTCGGTCAGCAGGCCGATGTTCGGCGTCGCCAGGCCGGCGTCACGGGCCGTGCGCCAGACCTCGTACAGGTCACCCTGGCGGACGTCGGCAAGGACGAGGTTCTGCTCGTGGGTGACGCGGGCTTCGCCGAAGCTGTAGCGGTCGGCGAGTTCGGCGACGAGGTCGAACTGTTCGGAGGTGATGTCGCCCGGCGCGACGCCGGACTTCTTCAGCGACAGCACCACGCTGGCATAGCCGGGCTGCTTGTGTGCGCGCACGTTGCGCTTGGCCCAGGCGGCGAAGGGCTTGTTCTCCGCCAGGCGGGCGAGGTAGCCGGCGTCTTCGGCCGGCAGCGTCTCGTACTGCGGATCGTCGAAGTGGTCGGACACGCGGTGGACTTCATCGGCGGTCAGGGTGGCCGGGCCGTCCTTCAGGTGGGCGAATTCAGCCTCGACCTGCGCGCGAAAGGCCTCGATGCCGAGCGCCTTGACCAGGATCTTGATGCGCGCCTTGTAGGCGTTGTCGCGACGGCCGTGGAGGTTGTAGACGCGCAGGATCGCCTCGCAGTAGCTCAGGATGTGCTGCCATGGCACGAAGCCCGCGATCTCTTCGCCGATGATCGGCGTGCGTCCGAGGCCGCCGCCGACCAGCACGCGAAAGCCGATGCGGCCCTGGGCGTCGCGCTTGAGGTCGAGGCCGATGTCGTGCACCTGGATGACCGCACGGTCTTCGGTCGCGCCATTGACGGCGATCTTGAACTTGCGCGGCAGCAGCGCGAACTCGGGGTGGAAGGTGCTCCACTGGCGAACCAGCTCGCACCACGGCCGCGGGTCGATGATCTCGTCGCCGGCGACACCGGCGAAGGGGTCCGAGGTGACGTTGCGGATGCAGTTGCCCGAGGTCTGGATGGCGTGCATCTGCACGGTCGCCAGTTCGGCGAGGATCTGCGGCACGTCCTCGAGCTTGGGCCAGTTGAGCTGCAGGTTCTGGCGCGTGGTGAAATGGCCGTAGCCGCGGTCGTAGGTGCGGGCAACGTGGCCGAGCTTGCGCAGCTGGGCCGAATTCAGGTTGCCGTAGGGCACGGCGATGCGCAGCATCGGTGCGTAGCGCTGGATGTACAGACCGTTCTGCAGGCGTAGCGGACGGAACTCGTCTTCCTCCAGCTCTCCAGCCAGGTAGCGGCGAGTCTGGTCGGCGAACTGGGCCACCCGCTCATCCACGATCTGCTGGTCATATGCGTCGTACTTGTACATGAAGTCTCTCTCTTGGGGTCTTGTCTATCTTGTCGGGTCGTTGTCGATCGATCAGTGCCCGATCAGCTTGGCACCCACCAGGACCAGCATCATCGCCAGCATCGGGCGCAGCACGCGGTCGGGCACCTTGGTCGAAATATGGCTGCCGAGCCAGATGCCGGGCAGGGAGCCGATGATAAGGCTGGCGAGCAGGAACCAGTCCACGCTGCCGAGCATCCAGTGTCCGGCGCCCGCGACCGCCGTCAGCGGCACCGCATGGGCGATGTCCGAGCCGACGATGCGCAGCGCGGGCATCGCCGGGTAAAGGAAGAACAGCGCCGTCACGCCCAGCGCGCCGGCACCCACCGAGGAAATCGATACCAGCACGCCGAGCACGGCGCCGGTCAGCACCGTCAGTCGCGCGGTGCGCACCGGATTCGGCGTGCCACCGAAACGGGCGAGGGCGTAGGTCTGGATCTGGCGGCGGAAGATCAGGGCCACTGCCGTCAGCAGCAGCGCCACGCCGAGCGCCACCTTGATCAGGCCGGCCGCGCCGTCGATGCCGCCGGGCGCGAAGCTGCCCACTAGTACCAGCGTGATCACCGCTGCCGGAATGCTGCCGCTGGCGAGCCGGCGGGTGATCTGCCAGTCGACGGTACCCTTCAGCCCGTGGGCGAGGGTGCCGCCCGCCTTGGTGATCGCCGCGTAGAGCAGATCGGTGCCCACGGCCACCGAGGGGTGGATGCCGAACACCAACACCAGCAGCGGCGTCATCAGCGAGCCGCCACCGACGCCGGTGAGGCCGACGATGGCGCCAACTGCAAAACCGGCGATGGTGTAGGCGAAGTCCATGAACCCTGTGTTCCTGATTGGTGCAGTGCATCCTAAATGCAATGTTTAGCTGAAAAAAGCGAGTTTAAGTTAGACTGTTAGAAGAATTGGTTATTAAGAGGCGGCGAGATGAATCTTCAGCAGCTGCGTTACATCCAGGAGGTGGCCCGTCGCGGACTGAACGTGTCGGATGCGGCCGAGGCGATGTTCACCTCTCAGCCGGGCGTATCGAAGCAGATCCGCCTGCTCGAGGCCGAACTCGGCATCGAGATCTTCGCCCGTCACGGCAAGCGCCTGGTCGCGATCACCGAGCCCGGCCGCGCCGTCCTCGGCATTGCCGAGCGCATGCTGCGCGATATGGAAAACCTGCAGCAGGTCGGCGAGGAATTCGCCAACGAGGCGGTGGGCAGCCTGTCGATCGCCACCACCCACACCCAGGCGCGCTACGCGTTGCCGCGGGTGGTGCGCGAGTTCAATCAACGCTACCCGCAGGTGAAGCTGTCGCTGCATCAGGGCAATCCGCGCCAGGTGTGCGAGATGGTGCTCGAGGGCAACGCCGACATCGCCATCGCCACCGAGGCCATCTCCGACTACGACGACCTCGTGATGCTGCCCTGCTACCAATGGAACCGCTGCATCGTCGCCACCCCGCGCCATCCCATCCTGCAAGAGCAGCCGCTGACGCTGGAAGCGATCGCGCGCTACCCGCTGATCACCTACGACGACGCCTTCACCGGCCGCAGTCTGATCAACAAGGCCTTCCTCGGTCGCGGGCTCAAGCCCAACGTCGTGCTCACCGCCATCGATTCGGACGTCATCAAGACCTACGTGGCGATGGACCTCGGCATCGGCATCCTCGCCCGCATGGCCTACGAAGCGGAGGAGGATCGCAAGCTCGGCATGGTCGACGCCAGTCATCTGTTCGAATCGAGCACGACGCGCATCGGCATCCGGCGCAATGCCTGGCTGCGCGGCTTCGTCTATACCTTCATCGAGCTGTTCGTGCCGGCGCTGAGGCGCGAGATCGTCGAGGCCGCGCGCAGCGGGGGCGGGACCGACCCCGGTCTATGAGCCGCATTCTTGCGCCGTGCCGGGGGCCTGCCTTCAGTCGCGTTCGAACCAGCGCCTGAGCTGCGCGCCGCGCAGGCCCGCGCCGAGGCCGACGATCAGCCGTACCCGCGCCTTCAACGGATCGAGCCCGCCGGCATCGAGCCGGTTCGGCCGACGGCTGGCGGTGCGCAAGGCGACGCCCCCGCCGCAACGACTCGCGAGCACCACCGGCAGCGCGGGCGGCAGGCCGGCGAGGGCGTCTTCCCAGTTCTTCGGCAGGCTGGCATTGCCCGGCAGCGCCAGCACCAGTCCCGCGGCGCAGCTGCCCGCGAGGCCCAGGGCGACGGCGAGCGCGAGCGCGGGCGAGCTGCCTGCGGCGACCGTGAGCAGTTCCACCGCCGGCAGTTCCTGCAGGGACAGCGGCAGCCGGATCCTGCTGTGGCGGCGGGGGGCGAGCGCAGCCAGGTCGTGGTCGGTCGCCCGTACCGTGAGGGCGTCGGGCATGGAGAAGGCGTCGACCACCGACGGGTGGTGCTTGCGCAGACGGGCCGCGGGGTGGATGCGGTCGCCGAGCACGGCGAGCACGCCCGCACGCCCGGCGGCGGGCCGGCCGGCCAGTTGCACCGCCTGGTAGAGGTTGAGGGGGCCGTCGGCCGACAGCGCGGTGGCCGGGCGCATCGCGGCGGTCATCACCACCGGTTTGGCTGTGGTCAGCGTGATGTGCAGGTAGTAGGCGGTTTCTTCCAGCGTGTCGGTGCCGTGGGTGACGACGATGCCGTCCACCTCCGGGTCGTCGGCCAGGGCCTGGACGCGGCGGCCGAGCGCCAGCCAGTGCGCCGGCATCATGTCCTTGCTGTCGAGGCTGAACAGCTGCTCGGCGCGCAGCGCAGCGATGGCCTCGAGCTGCGGGACGGCGGCGAGCAGGTCGGCGACGTCGAGCTGGCCGGCGACGTAGTCGCGGGTGTCGTCTGCCGCGCTGGCCGCGCCGGCGATGGTGCCGCCGGTGCCGACGACGGTGATGCGTGGTCTTTGAGTGCTCAAGATGTGTTCAGGCCTTCACGTGGTTTGTCAGCCGCATCGGGCGTGGCATCGGGGCGCCTGGCGCGCAACAGGTCGAGGCTCAGCCGTCGCGCAGCGCGACGATGCGGCGTTCGCGCTCCTGCTCCAGCAGGCGCCCGGCTGCGTCGGGCGGCACGCCGAGGGATTCGAGCACCGACCCGGCCAGCTTCAGGCTCGACTCGAGGGTTTCGGGCACCACCACCGAGGCGCCGGCCTCGCGCAGCGCAAGCGCGTGCTTCTCGTCGCGGGCGCGGGCGATGATGCGGATTTTCGGTGTCAGGCGGCGCACGCCCTGCACTGCGTGAATGGCAGCGGCGGTGTGATCCATCGTCAGCACCACGGCCTGCGCGCGGTCGAGCTTGAGCTTGCGCAGCAATTCGGGCCGGCTGGCGTCGCCGAAAACCAGCGGCGCCCCGGCGCTGCGATGGCGTGCGAGTAGCTTTGCGTCGTTCTCGACCGCGACGTAGCTCACGCCCTGCTCGGCCAGCATCTGGCCGACCATCTGACCCACGCGGCCGTAGCCGGCGATGATCACGTGGCCGCGCAGTTCGCCGAACTCGGCATCGGTGGGTGCTTCGCGCTTGCCCAGGCGACTGTCGAGCACGTCGCCGAGCTGCTGGCCTGCGCGCGCCAGCAGCGGTGCGGTCAGCATCGACAGGCCGACGACGATGAGCATGAATTGGCCGATGTTGCGCGCCAGCAGATCGAAGGACAGCGCCAGGCCGATGACGATGAAGGCGAACTCGCCGCCCTGGCTGAGCAGCATGCCGCCTTCGGCCGCACGCCCCCACGACAGACCGAAGGCGCGCAGCAGGCCGAAGACCAGCACGCCCTTGATCAGGAACAGGCCGATGACCGACAGCGGCATCCACAGCGGTTCGTCGAGCAACGCGCGCACGTCGATCCCCATGCCCACCGACAGGAAGAACAGGCCCATCAGCAGACCCTTGAAGGGCTCGATGGTCACCTCCACCTCATGGCGGAATTCGGTCTCGGCAATGATCAGGCCGGCCAGCAGCGCCCCCAGCGCCATCGACAGGCCGGCCGCCCAGGTGAGCGCGGCCACGCCCAGGGTGGCAAGCAGCGTGAGCGCCATGAAGGTGTCGGGCTGGCGGTTGGCGGCGATCTGATGGAATACCGGTCGCACCACGCGCCGGCCGACGAGGTAGATGACCATCACCGTCAGCACGCCCTTCAGCGCCGCGGCGCCGACCAGCGCGGCGAAGCTGCCGTCGCCCGAGCCGGCGCCGAGGATGCTGATCAGCACCAGCAGCGGCACGACCGCCAGATCCTGGAAAAGCAGGATCGCGAACGAGGCCTGGCCCAGCGGAGTGCCGAGCTCGCGGCGCTGGATCAGCAACTGCATGACGATCGCGGTGGACGAGAACGCCAGCACCAGGCCGAGGATGACGGAAGCCTCGATGCCGTTGTCGAAGTGCCAGGCGATTCCGCCGATCAGCAGCGCCGACAGCGTCACCTGCAGGCCGCCGAGGCCGAAGACCAGGCGCCGCATCGACCACAGCCGGTCGACCGACATCTCCAGGCCGATCATGAACATCAGGAAGATGACGCCGAGCTCGGCCAGCACCTCCACGTCCTCGTGGCGGGAAAAGGTCAGGTAGCCCAGCCACGGCCATTGCCCGCTCAGGCTCGCCAGCGCGTAGGGGCCGAGCACCGTGCCCACGGCCAGAAAACCCAGCACCGGGTTGATTCGAAGGCGCGCGAGCAGCGGGATGAGGACGCCGGAGAGGGCGAGGAAGAGGATGGTTTCCTTCAGGAACGGGAAGCTGCCGTGTGCTTCCATTGGGTACCCGTTGTGGTCGTTTGCGATCATCCAAGTGTAATGGATGGCGCCGATTATCGACGATCGACCGGGCGCCCGATGAGCGCTCAATTTAGAATGTCGGTTCAAGTCGTTCGGATCAGGGATGCGCAAGTTCAATCGGGGTCTGGTGTCGACTGTCCTCCTGTTGGTGTTCGGTGCGGGCGCAGCGGCGCTCATCCAGCAGGCGGGCAGCCTGGTCGAGCTTCGGCTCGAGGAGCGCTGGCGCGCCGAGCGCCTGTCCGAGCTCGCCGCGGTGCGGGCGCGGCTCGAGGGCGAGCTGTACGGGGCGTTCAACCTCACCGCCGGCCTGGTCGCCCAGGTGGCGATGAACCACGGCATCGGGCGGGTGGAGTTCGAGCGTCATGCGCGCGAGCTGATGGCCGAGCGCAGCCTGCTGCGCAACATCACGCTCGCGCCCGACAACGTCATCGCGCTGGTGTACCCGCTTCCCGGCAACGAGGCGGCACTCGGACTCGACCTGCTCAATCACCCGCTGCAGGGGCCCGCCACGCGGCGCATGCTCGCGACTGCGCGTGCGGTGCTGGCGGGGCCGGTCGAGCTCGTGCAGGGCGGGCGGGCGCTGATATACCGCGCGCCGATCTATCTTTCGCCACCGGGTGAGCCGCCGCGCAGCGGACGCTACTGGGGCCTGATGAGCACGCCGATCGACTTCGACGCCCTGCTCGCGCGCGCGGGCCTGCTCGACCCCGAGTTGCCGTTCCGCGTCGCCCTGCGCGGGGCCGACGGGCTGGGCGCGCAGGGAGCGCCGTTCTGGGGCGAGGCAGCGCTGTTCGAGGACACCGACGCCTTCGTGCTCGACGTCCGTGCGCTCGACGGTTCATGGCAACTCGCTGCCGTGCCGATGCACGAGCCGGCGGTATGGTCGGCCGTGAGGCGCAGCGCGAACGCCGCGGCCGCACTCGTGCTGCTGGGTTCCGTCCTGCTGGCCTGGAGCCTGCGGCGGGTCTCGCGCCGGCTGGCCGCGTCCGAGCGCGACTATCGGCTGCTGGCCGAACAGATCAGCGACGTGCTGTTCCGCACCGATAGCGCCGATCGCATCGTTTACCTGAACCCCGCCTGGACGCGACTCACCGGGCAGCCGACTGCCGAATGCGTCGGCCGGGCATGGGTGGACCTGATGCGGCCGAACGAGGGTGAGGACCCTGAAACCCGCTCGAACCTGCCCGCGATCAACGCCTCGAATGGAGACGGCGACGAGGCCGAGCGGATCACGGTCGTGGATCGGGAGGGCAAGGCGCGCACCCTGGTCGTGCGCGGATCGGCGCACGTCAATGCAGAAGGCGTCGAGGACGGTCGCGTCGGCATCCTGGTGGACGTCACCGAGCGCGAGCGCCTCGAGGAGCAGGTTCGGCATCTCGCCCTGCACGATGTGCTCACCGGCCTTCCCAATCGCATGCTGCTCGCCGCGCGCTTCGATCACGCCGTCGATCTGGCGCGGCGCGAAGGCTGGCGCATGGCCGTGCTCTACCTCGACCTCGACGGCTTCAAGCCGGTGAATGACCGCTTCGGCCATGAAGCCGGTGATCGCGTGCTGCGCGAGGTCGCCGCGCGCCTGCGCCAGCTCGTGCGCCAGAGCGACACCGTGGCACGTGTGGGCGGCGACGAGTTCGTCATCCTGCTCGGGCGCATCGCCAGCGTCGCCGACGCGCAAGGCGTCGCCGACAAGGTCTGCGAAGTGCTGCGCAGGCCGGTGGCGGTGGCCGGCGAGCAGGTGGTCATCGGCGCCAGCGTCGGTATCGGCCTTTACCCCGATCACGGCAAGGCGCTCGGCGACCTGATGCGCCGCGCCGATCACGCGATGTATACGGTCAAGTCCGACGGCGGCGCGGCGAGCCGGCTGGCGGCGGCGGGCGGGGCCTGAACGCTTCGACACGCGCTCGATGAAACAAAAGGCGTAGTAATGCACAACCGGCCGGTGCGGCCGTCGATAAACTCGAATTTATCGAAACTACCCTTTTCGCGTCATGATGCCGACCTTCCGCCCTGCCTTGCGGCAAGCCGCGCTTGTCCTCGCGATGACGGCGCTTGCCGGTTCCGTGCACGCCGATCCCGCCGCCGCCAGCCGCTACTACGAGGACGGCCTGTCGCGCTACCGCCAGCAGGACGTGCCCGGCGCGATCATCCAGCTCAAGAACGCCCTGCAGCAGGATCGCAACATGCTGGCCGCGCACCTGCTGCTGGCGCGCGCCTACCTGCAGACGGGCGACATCGGGCCGGCCGAGGTCGAATTTCGCGAGGCGCTGCGACTCGGGGTGAGCCGCAGCGAGGTTGCGGTGCCGCTGGCGCGGATCTACCTGATGCAGGGCCGTCCCGCGCAGCTTATCGAAACGCTGGCGGCGGACGGGCTGTCGCCGGCGGCGCGGCTGGAACTGCTCACGCTTCGCGGCACCGCCTTTGCCGCGCTGGGCAATGCGGCCGAGGCCGAGCGCAGCTTCGCCGATGCGCGCGCGCTCGATCCGCGCTCGGCCATCCCCTTGATGGCCGAGGTGCCGATGCTGCTCGCCGCCGGTCGACTCGACGAGGCACGCGAGCGTGCCGCCCAGGCGGTGGAGCGCGCCCCTGCCGATGCGGGTGCACTCAATGCCCGCGGCTCGGTTGCCCATGCCGGCGGCAACCTGGCCGCGGCGCTGCAGGATTACGAGCAGGCCATCCGCCTGGAGCCGGGCCTTGTCGACGCGCGGGTCGCGCGCGCCGGCATCCTGATCGATCTCGGTCGCGACGCGGACGCACGCGCCGATCTCGAGGATCTGGAGAAGTCGGGGCCGACCGAACCGCGGGCTGCCTACCTGCTGTCGGTGCTGGCCAGCCGCCGCGGCGATGCGCAGGATGCGGCACGACACCTCGAGGCGGTCACGCGCGTGGTCGACGCCCTGCCGCCGGACTGGATCGCCGGGCAAGAGCAGTTGCTTATGGCCGCCTCCCTTGGCCACCACGCGGGTCGCCAGTACGAGAAGGCGCGCAAGTACCTCGACGTGCTGGTGAGCCGCTACCCGCGCAATCTCGGCGCGCGCAAGCTGCTCGCCGCGGTGCATCTCGACAGCGGCGACCCCGGACGGGCCACCGGACTGCTCGAGCACGTGCTGCGGCTCACGCCGGAAGATCCGCAGGCCTTGCAGTTGTTCGGTCGGGTGCAGATGGCGCTCAAGCGCTATGCGAGGGCTTCGGCGTATTTCGAGCAGGCCGCCGCACGCAGCGGCGACGCCCCCGGGCTGCAGGCCGCGCTCGGCTTCAGCCGCCTCGGCAAGGGCGAGCCGGACGCCGCGCTGCCCAACCTGCAGCGCGCCTTCGAGGCGGCACCGGCCGATCTCGGGGTGGCGACCACGCTGGCCAACCTGCACCAGCGCCGGGGCGAGGCGGCGAGGGCGCTGGCGGTGGCCGAGCGCGCGTCGGCGGCCCTGCCAGGCAACCCGGCGGCGCTCAACCTGCTCGGTGTCATCCGCGGCGCAGGCGGTGATCTTGCCGGCGCGCGGGCGGCCTATCGCGCGGCGCTGGAGCGCGAGGCGGGTTTCGTGCCGGCGCGGCTCAATCTCGCCCGCATCGACGTGCTCGAGGGCAGCTTCGAAGCCGCCCGTGCGACCTATGCCGGGCTACTGAAGAAGGACAGGCGCGACGCCACCGCGATGTTCGAGTCCGGTCTGCTCGAGCAGCGTGCCGGCAATGCCGCCGAGGCGCTGCGCTGGTTCGTGAAGGCGCGCGCCGAGCGGCCGGAAGACGTGCGCATCGGCCTCGCCCTGATCGAAGCGCGAGCCGCGG
>JBFGZP010000065.1:0-13395 GCA_041586695.1 Thauera sp. | reverse complement strand
TGGGCATGATGATGATGTCGCCGGTGATCGTCTCGCTGCCGTTCAAGATCATGCTGTTCGTGCTGGTCGATGGCTGGACGCTGCTGATCGGTTCGCTGGTGCAGAGCTTCGCCCTCTAGCGCGGGCGAACGCACCCCAAAAACGGAGAATGCCGCCATGACCCCTACCACCGTCGTAGACCTGGGCCGCCAGGCCATCGAGGTCACGCTGATGGTGTCGGCGCCGCTGTTTCTGGCCGCGCTCGTCACCGGCCTGATCATCAGCATCTTCCAGGCCGCGACCCAGATCAACGAAATGACCCTGTCCTTCGTGCCGAAGGTGGTGGCGATGTTCGTCACCATGGTGCTGGCCGGGCCGTGGATGATCACCGTGCTGACCGACTTCATGCGCCGGCTATTCGAATCCATCCCGAGCATGATCGGCTGATGCGGACGGCCTGAGGAGTTCGCGGCCGATGCTCACTGTCACGGCGGCCCAGCTCGACGCCTGGATCGCGGCGCTGATGTTTCCGCTCGCGCGCCTGCTCGGGCTGTTCTCGTCGGCGCCGGTGTTTTCCAACCGCGGCGTGTCGGTTCGGGTGCGCCTGGCGATTGGCATCGGCGTCGCCGTCGCCGTCGTGCCGGTGATGCCGCCGATGCCGGCCATCCCGCCCGACTCCGGCGTCGGCATGATGGTGTTCGCCCAGCAGATCTTCATCGGCATCGCCATCGGCTTCATGATGCGGCTGGTGTTCGCGGCGGTCGATGTGGCCGGCGCGCTGATCGGCATGCAGATGGGCCTGTCGTTCGCAACCTTCTTCGACCCCGACTCCGGTGGCCAAACCGCCGTGATGTCGGACTTCCTCAGCCTCGTCGCCACCCTGCTCTTCCTGGCCGTCAACGGCCACCTGCTGCTGATCGACGTCCTCGTGCGCAGCTTCGAGTGGCTGCCGGTGGGGGTGGAAACCATGCGTGCCGGCGGCTGGGGCTACATTGCGCGCGCCGGCGTCACGGTCTTTGCGTCCGGCCTGCTGCTGTCGCTGCCGATCGTCGCCGTGCTGCTGGTGGCCAACATCGCGCTCGGCGTGCTCACCCGCGCCGCGCCCCAGCTCAATCTCTTCGCCGTCGGCTTCCCGATCACCCTCAGCGCCGGCTTCATCGGCGTGCTGCTGGTGATGACGAGCTTCGCACCGGTCATCCACAGCCTGTTCGAACACGGCTTCGACAGCATCGGCCTGATGCTCGAGGCCCTGGCGCCCCTGCCCCCGCCCTGAGCCGGATCAGAACTCGGGGAACTGGCGCGAGCGCACCAGGCGGATCTCGCCGCTGGCGACCCGGCGCGCGAAGGGCCGGGTCGACTCCATGCCCTCCTCGTAGCTGATCACGTCGTAGCCGGCGAAGCCGCCGGCCTCGACCATGCGCCGCGCATTGCGGATGAAGACCTGCCGCGCCTCGCCCTCGCCGCCGGTGATCAGCGACTTCATTCGCAGCGCCATGCGTACGCGGTCGGAACCGGCGCGGCTCAACTCGATGCGCCAGGTCGGCGCAAGCGGGTCGTAGATCGCGTAGGCGACCAGCGCACCGGCCAGATACTGCGCCCCGAGCATGTCGAGTTCGCTCGCCATCGCCAGCCCACCGACGATCCCGGCGACCGCCCCCCCGACTTCGGCCACGCCCGCGCGCAAGCTGTCCGCCGACACAGGCGCGGCAAGCGGTTCGGACGGAGCGGCTTCTGCCATCGGCGCGGCGACGATGGGTTCGGCGACGATGGGTTCGGCGACGATGGGTTCGGCGACGATGGGTTCGGCGACGATGGGTTCGGCGACGGCCACTTCGGCGACCTCGGGGCCAGCGCCGGTATGGCTTGTCGTCGCGGTCGTCGCACACGCGGACGCGAGTGTGACGATACAGAGCGCCACCCCGCCCCGCATCAAGTTGGGAGGCATGAGCGACATCAGTTCAGGAAGTTGAACAGCGACAGGCCGGTCACACGCAGGAAGGCCTGCTGCGACGCTTGCAGGAAGGTCTGCTGCTGCGTCAGGCGCGAGATGGCCTCCTCGAAGTTCAGATCCTGCAGGCCCGACAATGTCGTGGCGTACTGCAGGTCGAGTTCGCTGCCGATGCTGCCGAGTTGATCGAGTTCGACGAGTTGAGAGCCGATCTGCGCCCGCGCGGTCAGCACCTGGTCGAGCCCTTGATCGACGCCACCGAGCGCGGTCGCCACTGCGGCGGAAACATCGGAGTTCGGGTCTTCGAGCGCCTGGACGAAGGTCGCCAGGGTCTGGAAGGTACCGTCGAATACGCGCTCGCCGGACAGGCTGAGCGGCATGAAGCGCGACGAGGACACCTGAATCGTTCGCGTGCCCTGGTCGCCGCCGTAGCTGACACCGCCATCGAGGGTGCCGTTGAAGGCCTGATCCTGCACCTTGTAACCGGAAAAGAGGTACTCGCCGCTGGCGTCGCGCGTGTTCGCCAGCGCCAGCATGGCGTCGAACTGGCTGCGCAGGTCGGTGGCGATGAAGCCCAGTTCGGTGCGCGACAAGACGGCGTTGCCGGCCTCCAGGACACGGTCGCGGACATTCTGCAGGATGTCGCCGACCCCGGTCAGGCGCGCCTCGACGAGGTTCAGCCCGTCCGTCGCGACGCCCTGGTTGGTCGTGAACTGGGTGTTGATCGCGCGTGCCTGCGTCAGTCCGAGTGCGCGCACGGAGCCGATCGGATCGTCCGCCGGCGTGAGTATGCGACGCCCGGTGGAAATCTGCAGCGAAGTCTGCAGCAGTCCAGACGACTGCTGCTGGATCGCAGCGATGCCGCGGTCGAAGATCATGCTGGTCGAGATTCGCATGGCTGTCTCTCCTGCGCTCAGCGGCCGATCGCAATCAGTTCGTCGAACAGGCGTTGCGCCACCGACATCACCTGGCCTGCGGCCTGGTAGGACTGCTGGTAACGCACCAGGTTCGCGGCCTCCTCGTCGAGGTTGACCCCGGACAAGGCTTCGCGCGCATCGCTCGCCTGGGCCAGAAGTGCATCCTGGGCCTGTTCATTGATCTGCACCTCGCGTGTCTTGTTGCCCACACGGCTCACCATTTGCGCATAGGCTTCGCCGAGCGTGGCGGTGGGCAGGACCGTACCGCCCGCACCGCCCGCCTCGAAGAGAAGTTTGGTCGTCTGCAGCGCCCCGAGCAAGTTCGCGTTGCGATTGTCGGCGACGCCGCCGGCATTGGGCGCGAACGCGAAACTGTCGCCGTCGGCCGGCGCGCCGGTGAGCGTGAAGCGAAAGCTGAAGCCACCCGGCGCAGCGATCTCGAAGGTCTTTCCCGCGCCATCCGTGACCGGGTTGTAGGTGTTATCGGCAGCCGGCGGATTTCCTGAAGTCAGCGTGAATCCGGCGGGCACGGCCAGCGTATTGGCGCTCCAGCTCAGGCCGATCGAGGCGAAATCCGGTCGCCCGTCCGGGCTCGCCGGCAAGACATCCATCCCCGCCACGCTGGATACGACCACGGCCGACACATTCAGCGAACCGGTGTTCGCAGCCGCCAGGCTGGCGGCAACCGGATTGCCGGCGGCCACCTTGCGCGTATCGCTGATCGCCATCGCGATGTCGCCGGCCGCGTGGCGGGTGGGCCGAATCAGCGCGTTCCCACCCGCCGCGAGCGACAAGGCATCGATCCGCAGGCCCTCGAAGCTGTCGCCCACGGCCACCGTCGCGGCGTTGCCGGAGCTCAGGTTGGTGAGCGTGTAGTCGGCGCCGTCGAAGCTCAGACGGTAGTCGGCAGCGGTGAGTTGCCCGATCGCAGCAGCGTCGTACGACAGGCTTGCGGCGTCGGTGGGCTGGACGCGGATCGCCGGCAACTTGAAGAAGTCCTGACCGAGGATGCCGTCGAGGTCGACGCCGAGCTTGTGCTGTTCGTTGAAGGCGGAGGCCAGCGAGACCGCGATCAGGCCGAGCTGATTCTGCGTCGGATCGAGCGACTCGCGCCGAAACGCGAACATGCCGCCCAGTTCGCCACCGGTCAGCAGCTTCTCCGACAGCTCCGTTTCGGCCCCGCTCGACCCAACCAGCGCAACCGCGGAGCGCTGCGGATCGTTGGTGGACGGCACCACCTTGAGCGTGCTCGGCGTCTGGCCGATGACGAGGGTCTGTCCGGTGCCGATGAAGACCGACAGCGCGCCCTGGCTGTCGGGCACGACATTGACCTTGACCAGCCGGTTGAGCTCGGTGACGAGCTGGTTGCGCTGATCGAGCAGATCGTTGACCGGCGCGGCCGCACCTGCCGACTGGGCAAGGACGATGCGCTGGTTCATGTCCGCGATCGATCTGGCGTAGAGATTGATCTGATCGATGGTGACGCCGATCTGGCCTTCGACGCCCTGGCGGACCTCGTCGACGCGCTGGTCGAGCGACTGGAAACGCGCCACCAGCGACTCGCCGGTGGAGATCAGCGCCTGGCGCGTGGCCACGCTGGTCGGATTGGCGGCGACGGCCTGCACGCCGGCGAAGAAACTGTCGAGCGTCGCCGACAAGCCCACGCTGGGGTCGGCGAAGAGGTTGTTGAGCTGGCTGATCTGGGCATTGTAGGCGGCGTATTCGGCACGGCGGTTGTCGGCGAATTGCACCTGATTCTCGAGAAACTGGCTGTAGGCGCGGGTGACGCCCGCAACCTTGGTGCCCTGGCCGAAGAAACCGGTGCCGGTGAACAACGGATCGAGTGTGGTCTGGATCACGCGCTGGCGCGTGAAGCCGTCGGTGCCGGCGTTGGCGATGTTGTGACTGGTGGTCGACAACTGGCTCTGGGCGACGTTGAGCGCGCTGAGTCCGATATTGAGCATGCCGGCCATGGTGATTCCCCTGATTCGCTTGGTTCAGCCCTACAAAGCCAGATTCATGCCAGGCCTTCGGGCCAATCCACCGCTCGATCAACCCGCGCCGAGCGCCAGGCGCAGCGTGCTGCCGCCGATGATGCGGGTGAGCTTGTCGGCGTACATCGGGTCGGTTGCGTAGCCGGCCTGTTGCAGGCCGCGGGCGAAACCGGCGGCGTCGGTCTGGCCCAGCACGTCGGCGTAGCGCGGGCTGCGCGTGAGCAGCTCGGCGTAGTCGCGGAAGGATTCGGCATAGGAGCCGTAGGAGCGGAAACGCGCGTTCTCGGTGTAGCTGCGGGCGCCGGCGTATTCGGTCACCGGCAGGTCGACCGTGCGCCCGCTCCAGGCGCTGCCGGCCTTGATGTTGAACAGGTTGTGGCTCGGGCTGCCGTCGGCGTGCCTGAGCTGCTTCTGCCCCCAGCCGGTTTCCAGCGCCGCCTGTGCCACCATGAACTGCGGCGGGATGCCGGTCTTGCGACTGGCTTCGACGGCATGCGGCCAGACATCGGCGACGAAGTCCCGTGCGCGCTGGGTCACTGCGCCGCTGGTATCGCGCGCACTGCGGACGGCCTCGCCGAGCTTCGCCTCGAGCAGCGCATTTTCGACGATCGAGCCGGTATCGAAGGCGCCGCCCGCCCCACTCAGGGCACCGAGGGGGCCGGCGGCGCCCCTGCCCGGCAAACCGGCAAGCAGGCCGGCGGCAGCCGACTCCGCCGGCAGTCCGCGGGCGGCAGGAATTGCCGCACGCCGGATCACCCCGGCGAGGTCGTAACCCGCGCTCGGCCCGCTGTTGCCGGTGCCGAGCGCCTCGAGCACGTCGACCCCCGCGCTTTTTCCGCCGATCTGGCGGTAGATCACGTCGGCCAGACCCGCACCTTTGGCCTGGGCGAGGTTGAGCGCGAGCTGCTGGTCGAGCAGGCTCTGGTAGAGCTTGCTCTGCTCGTTGTCGATCAGGCCGCTGGCGGGTGTGGCCGCGCGCATCGACTTCATCACCATCTGCAGGAACAGGGCTTCGAACTGCTTCGCCGCGGCGCGCAGGGTGTCGTTGGACTCACCATCGGTGCGGGCGAGGCGCTTGAGGTCGCCGAGCGCGTTGGGGTCGAAGGCGTTGAGCTGGAAGCCGGCGGTCATGAGGCCTTCCTCAGATGATCTCGAGCTCGGCGCGCAGCGCGCCCGCCGCCTTCATCGCCTGCAGGATGCTGACCAGGTCCATCGGATTGGCGCCGAGCGCGTTGAGCGCCTTCACCACGTCCGCAAGACTGGTGCTGCCCTTGACGTTGAACAGCGTACCGGCGCCCTGGTCGATATTGACCTGGCCGGCCTGGGTCACCACCGTCTGGCCGCCGGACAGCGGCGCCGGCTGGCTGACCTGGGTGTCGACATTGACCGACACGGTGAGGTTGCCGTGGGCCACGGCACAGTTCTGCAGGGCGACGCGCTGGTTCATCACCACCGAGCCGGTGCGCGAATTGACGATGACCTTGGCCGCCTGCTGCACCGGCGTCACGTCGAGGTTCTCGAGCTGGCCGAGAAAGGCCACGCGCATCGTCGAATCGAGCGGTGCGCGCACCTGGATGCTGCGGCCATCGAGCGCCTGGGCGGTGCCGGGCTGGACGAGGTTGATCGCATCGACGACGCGGCGCGCGGTGCCGAAATCGGTGTCGTTGAGCTCGAAGGTGACGTACTCGCCCTGACCCAGCAAGGCCGGCACGCCGCGCTCGACGGTGGCGCCGCCGGGGATGCGCCCGGCCGACAAGTGGTTGATGACCTGGGACGCGCCACCGCCCTGCGCGCCGGCCCCGCCCACCGCCATGTTGCCCTGGGCGATCGCATAGACCTGGCCGTCGGCGCCCTTGAGCGGGGTCATCACCAGCGTGCCGCCGCGCAGGCTCTTGGCGTTGCCGATCGACGACACCGTGACGTCGAGCGCCTGCCCGGGACGGGCGAAGGGTGGCAGCGTGGCCGTGACCATCACCGCGGCCACGTTCTTGAGCTGGAGGTTGGTGCCCGGTGCCAGGGTCACGCCCATGTTGCCGAGCATGTTGATGATGCTCTGCACGGTAAACGGCGTCTGCGTGGTCTGGTCGCCCGAGCCGTCGAGGCCGACGACGAGGCCGTAGCCGACGAGCTGGTTGTCGCGCACGCCCGCAATGGAGGCGAGGTCCTTGAGGCGTTCGGCGCCAGCAGCTTGTGGGGCAAGCATTGCCGCCGCAGCAAGGAGCACGGCAAGCAGGCGTTCGATCAAACGGAAGCGGCGGGACATGGGGCCTCCTCAGAACGGCAGGATGGCGACGAAGAAACGCTGCAGCCAGCCCATGGTGTTGGATTCGTCGATGAAGCCGCTGCCGCGATACTCGATGCGCGCATCGGCCACCTGGGTCGATTGCACGGTGTTGGCAGTGGTGACGTTGTTGGGATTGATCACGCCGGAGAAGCGGATGAACTCGTTGCCCTGGTTGATCGCGACCATCTTTTCGCCCGACACGAGCAGGTTGCCGTTCGGATAGACGTCGATCACGGTGACGGTGATGGTGCCGTTGAAGACGTTGTTGGCCGCCGCCGCGCCCTCGCCCGAGAAGTCCGAGTCCACTGCCGCCTCGGCGTTGAGCCCGGCGAGGCCGCCGAGCGGCAGCCGGGAACTGGCGGTGATGCCGCCGGTGAGGCTCGAATTGCGCGCCGCGCTGGCGTTGGCGTTCTTCTGCGCGGTATTGCGCTCGACCAGATTGATGGTGATGGTGTCGCCCACATGGCGCGCACGCCGGTCCTCGAACAAGGGCCGCGCCTGCGCCACCTGGTAGAT
This sequence comes from Thauera sp., assembly GCA_041586695.1. Lineage (GTDB taxonomy): Bacteria > Pseudomonadota > Gammaproteobacteria > Burkholderiales > Rhodocyclaceae > Thauera. Next base: position 5,757 of record JBFGZP010000065.1, on the reverse strand, counting down.
GGCGCCGGTTGCCGGCACCGCCTGCAGCCGCGCCTCGGGCCGTGCGCTCATCGGCTGATGCACCGCGGTGGGCGGCGTCGAGTACACCGAGGCGCAACCGGAGGCCAGCGCGAGCAGCGCCAGCGGCGGCAGCAGCAGCAGGATGCGGCGAAAGCAGTCCATGGCTGAAGGCGGCCTTAGAGCTGGGTCAGCCGACTGAGCATCTGGTCGGAGGTGGAGATGGCGCGCGAATTGAGCTCGTAGGCGCGCTGGGTCACGATCATGCTCACGAGCTCCTCGGCGACGTTCACGTTGGAGGTCTCGACATAGCCCTGGTTGATCACACCCGCGCCGTTGGTGCCGGGCTGGTTGGGCGTGGCCACGCCACTGGACGCGGTCTCGGCGAACAGGTTCTCGCCCACGCTCTGCAGGCCGCCCGGATTGACGAAGGTGGCGAGCTGGACGGAGCCGACCTGCACCGGGTTGATCTGGCCCGCCTGCAGCACGCTGACGGTGCCGTCCTTGCCGATCGTGATCGAGGTCGCATCGGCCGGAATGTTGATGTTGTCGGCCAGCAGGTAGCCGCTGGCGGTGACGACGTTGCCCTGGTTGTCGAGCTGCAGGGCACCGTCGCGGGTGTAGTTGGTGGTGCCGTCCGGCATCGACACCTGCAGGAAGCCGTTGCCCTGCACGGCGACGTCGAGCGAGCCGCCGGTCTGCTGCAGCGTGCCCTGGGTGAAGATGCGCTCGGTGGCGACGGGCTTCACCCCGGTACCGATCTGCAGCCCGCTGGAGATCTGCGTCTGCTGGGTCGATTGTGCGCCCGGCTGGCGGATCGTCTGGTACAGCAGGTCTTCGAAGATCGCGCGCTGACGCTTGAAGCCGTTGGTGGAGACGTTGGCGAGGTTGTTGGAGATCACATCCAGCTGGGTTTGCTGGGCATCCAGCCCGGTGCGGGCGGTCCACAGGGAGCGGATCATGATTTTGTCCTCTTCGTTGCGTTGCTTTGGGCCGGGCGGCAGGCCCTGCCGCCGCATGTGCGGATTTCCGATGCAATCAGTCTAGGCCGATGCCCTCATCGACCATCCCGCGATAAGCAACGCAAAAACCGTGCTAATTGGCTGCTTCCCGGGGGCGCGGGCTATTTGCCCCCCAGGCTCAGCGCGGAGTGAGCAACTGGGTGGCGGCGCGGTCGTTCGCCTCGGCGGTCTGCAGCATGCGGGTCTGCATCTCGAACTGGCGGGACAGCGAGATCATCTGCACCATCTGGTCGACCACGTTGACATTGCTGCCTTCGACATAGCCGCCCGCCACCTTCACGTTCGGGTCCGCCGGCGCGGCGCCGCCCTGTTGGAGGCGGAACAGACCGTCCTCGCCGCGAACCAGCGTCTCTTCCGGAGGATTCACCAGCTTGAGCTGGGCGACCACGTTCACCACGCCGCCCTGGCCGGGCTGCAGGGCGGAGATCGAGCCATCGGCGCCGACGACGATCTCGTTGTCGGGCGGGATCGACACCGGCCCGCCGTCGCCGACCACCGGACGGCCGTCGCGCGTCTGCAGAATGCCGTTGGCGCTCACCTCCAGGCTGCCGTTGCGGGTGTAGGCCTCGCTGCCGTCGGGCAACTGCACGGCCAGCCAGCCCTTGCCCTCCACCGCGACGTCGTGGGGATTGCCGGTGTACTGCAGGGTGCCGGGCGTGAAGTCGGTGGCGACGCTGGCATCGACGACGAAGGCGCGGGTGTGCATCGCCTCGGTCTGCACTTCCACCGCGCGCAGCTTGTGCAGCTCGGCGCGAAAGCCGGTGGAGGTCGCGTTGGCGATGTTGTGCGACACCGCCGCCTGCTGCTCCATCGTGCCCTTGGCGCCGGTCATCGCGGTGTAGATCAGGCGGTCCATGTGCCGTCCTCCGTGTCTTCAGTGCTTACAGGTTCACCAGGGTCTGCAGGATCTGGTCCTGGGCCTGGATCGACTGGGCGTTGGCCTGGTAGTTGCGCTGCTGCACGATGAGCTGTACCAGCTCCTGGGTGAGTTCGACGTTCGATTCTTCCACTACGCCGGACGAGAGGACGCCGTTCAGACCGGTGCCCGGCTTGCCCGGCACCGGTAGACCCGACTCCGAGGTCGCGGCCCACAGGTTATTGCCCAGCGAGTTCAGTCCATTCGGGTTGCGGAAGGTCGCCACCACCACCTGGCCGAGCACCTGGGTCCTGCCATTGGTGTAGCGGCCTTCGATCAGGCCGTCGCGGCCGATCGACAGACCCGCGACCTCGCCAGGGGCGAAACCGTTCTGGTTCAACTCGGTCACCGAGAAGGCCGAGCCGAACTGGGTGAACGCGGTGAGGTTGATGTTGATATCGAACGGCGACACCGCACCGTTGGCAAGCGTTGGCGAGAACGTGAATGCCGGCAGGCTCGAGGGCAACACGCCGCTCGACGTGAACGCGAGGGCGGGGGTCACGCCGGCGTCGGCCGACAACTCCTCCGCCGCCCCGCCATCGAGACTGGCGAAGGCGCGCCAGGTATTGGGCGTTGTGGTCGGTTCACGGACGAAATAGATCGTCAGCGAATGGTCGTTGCCCTGGCTGTCGAAGACCTGCAGCGATGTCGTGGAGTTGTAGGTATCGGGATCGGTCTGGTCGAAGCCGGTCAGGATCGGCGGCACCAGTTCGGCCGGGCTGATCGCGCGCGCGTCGAGGTTGGCTCGTACCAACACGGAGTCGGTCGCCTGCGGGTTGATGCCCCCCGGCGGAATAATCAACGGCACGGGCGTGCCGCCCGATGAGGGAATGCCGCCCGCCGCAGCCGAGCTCAGGTTACCCATCAGGCGCTCGCCCAGCGAGGTGACGATGTAGCCGTCCTTGTCGATATCGAACTGGCCGTTGCGGCTATACGCCGTCGTGCCGTCGATGCGCTCGATGATGAAGAAGCCGTTGCCGCTCAGGGCCAGGTCGAGCGGATTGTTGGTGGTGGTCAGGTTGCCCTGGGAGAAGGTCTGGCGCACCGAGGCCACCGCGCTGCCGAGGCCGATCTGCAGGCTCGACACCGATCCGGTGAGCGAGGCCGCATAGACGTCGGCGAACTGCGCGGTAGACGACTTGAAGCCCACGGTGCTGGTGTTGGCGACGTTGTTGGAAATGACGTCGAGCGCTTTGGCGGAGGAATTGAGACCGCTCAAACCTTGCTGGAAAGACATGATCGTGGCTCCGGATCAGAGAATCTGCTTGATGTCGGCGAACTTGAACACGCCCAGCGAACCGACCTGGAAGTCGGTGCCGCTCGGACCCTTGATGACGCTGGACACCGGCCCGAACTCGAGCGTGCGGCCGACGACCTTCTCGCCCTGCAGCGTCGCCGTCATCGAAATCGAGTACGTGCCATCGGCAGCGCGTGCGCCGTCGGCGGCGGAGCCGTCCCAGACGAAGTTGTGACTGCCGGCAGCGACGTCGGCCATTTCGATCTGCTTCACCTCCAGGCCCGAGGCATCCACGATCGACAGCAGCACCCGGTCGGCCGGCGAGTCGATCTCGAAGCCGCCGACCGCCCCCGCCTCGGTCAGCGCCAGGCGCCGACCTTCGACGAGCACGCCGCGGCCGACCAGCGCCGCCGCCTGCATGCTGTCGTTGGACTCCTGCGTATCCATGAACGACTGGAACATCTTGTTCAGGCGCTCGATGCCATCGACAGTGCTCATCTGCGCGAGCTGCGAGGTGACCTCGGCGTTCTCCATCGGATTCATCGGGTCCTGGTTCTTCAGCTGCGTCGTGAGCAGGGTCAGGAAGCGGGACTGCATGTCCTCCTCCTGCTTGCCCAGGGGCTCGGTGCGTGACAGCCCGGCGAGCACGTTCTGCGCGGTCTGGGTCGGGGATACGGTGGTCATGCTGGTCTCCTGCTATCGGCGTTCGTTGCCGGCCGGGATCACTGGCCGATCTGCAAGGTCCGCTGCAGCAAGGTTCGTGCCGTGTTCATCACCTCGGCGTTGTTCTGGTAGGCGCGCGAGGCCGAAATCATGTTGACCATCTCCTCGACCACGTTGACGTTGGGCATCTCCACATAGCCCTCGGCGTTCGCAGCCGGGCTGTTGGGCTCGTACACCATTCGCATCGGCGCCGCGCTCTCGACCACCTGGGTGACCCGCACGCCGACCGCGCCCGGCCCCGCCACCGGCTGCGCCGCGAACATCACCTGCTTGGCACGGTAGGGCTGGCCGTCCTCGCCGACGACGCTGTCGGCGTTGGCGAGGTTGGAGGCGGTGGTATTGAGCCGCATCGACTGCGCATTGAGGGCGGAGCCGGCGATCTGGAAGACGTTGAGCATGCTCATCGAAACTCTCCTTATTGGCCGGTGATGGCGGTCTGCATCGAGCGCAACATGCCGTTGATGAAGGTGATGCTGGCCTCGTAGTGCAGCGCGTTCTCGGCGAAGGCGGCGCGCTCGACGTCCATGTTCACAGTGTTGCCGTCCACCGCCGACTGCAGCTCGGTGCGATAGCCGGTGAGCCCATCGAGCCCCGCGCCGGCGCCGGTGGCGAGGTGCCCCGGCTGTGTCGTCGCCAGCGCCACCGGCGCGCTGGAACGTGCCAGCGCGCCCTGCAACGCGGCACGGAAATCGACGTCGCGCGCCTTGTAGTTGGGCGTGTCGGCGTTGGCAATGTTCGAGGCCAGCAGCTGCTGGCGCTGGGCCTGCACATTGAGCGCGGTCTGGTGGAACTGCAGTGCGTCGTCGAACCGGGTCTTCATCGCTTTACCTCGTCTTCTGTCGCCGGCCGGCCCGTTCGGGGCCGCGGCGGCGCATGGCGAAAGGATTGCACCATCCATGCCAGCCATCCTAAGGCCGGGGCGGCAAGCCCCTTGGCCGGATTAGGCGGGGAAACATCGGCCAATTTCGCCGCCGGGCGGGCAGGCAACAACGTCGAAGTTGCCGCCTGCCGGCAAGCTTTGCCGGCGTACCGGGCGGCCGCGGCAGCGCGGCGTGCCGCTGCGGCCCCTCCGCCGGTTGCCCTTATGACCCCGGGCATGGTGCAATCAGCGCATGGAACGTCCCGCTCCCCGCCCGCCGGGTATCACCGCCCGGCTCACATCGACCGCAATCGCCGCGCTCGCACTCCTTGCCCCGCCGGCGCTCGGCCAGCAAGCTCCCGACGCGGTGGAGACCACGGTACGGAGCTTCCTCGAGCAGCACACGGCCGGCCTGCCCGGCGAGGTGACGATCACGCTCAGTCCCTTCGACGCCCGCAACCAGTTGCCGGCGTGTGCCGCGCTGCAGGCCTTCCTGCCCGGGGGCGTGCGCGCCTGGGGGCAGCTCAGCGTGGGGGTGCGCTGCGACTCGCCGGTGACGTGGACGGCCTACCTGCAGGCCCAGGTGGCGGTGGTCGGCGACTACCTCGTCACCGCCCGTCCGCTGCGCGCAGGCCAGATCGTCGGCCCGGCCGACCTTGCACGCCGGCGCGGCGATCTCGCCGCGCTGCCCGACAACACCCTGACCGACGCCACCCAGGCACACGGTCACCGCACCCGTTACGCGATCGCCGCCGGCAATCCGCTTCGCGGCGACATGCTGCGGGTGCCGAATGCGGTGCGCCAGGGCCAGGACGTGCAGGTGGTCAGCGTCGGGCCGGGCTTCCGCGTATCGAGCGAAGGTCGTGCCCTGAACAATGCCGCGCCTGGCGTCAGCGTGCGCGTGCGCATGCCCAACGGCCAGGTCCTGACCGGAACGGCCCAAGTCGGGGGGACGGTCGAAGTGCCGTTCTGAACCCGCATCGCTGGCGGTGGTCCTACGAGC
>JBFGZP010000064.1:0-13525 GCA_041586695.1 Thauera sp. | reverse complement strand
CGTCCGAGAACGGCTTCGGACGCAAGCAGGAGCAGCTGAGCGAGCGCGTCGCCACCGCGCGCGACGACATCGAGCTCGGCCATGGCGACGTGCTCATCGCCGCCATCACCTCATGCACCAACACGAGCAACCCGGCGGTGCTGATTGCGGCCGGCCTGCTGGCGAAGAAGGCGGTGGAGCGCGGCCTGCGCGTTCAGCCTCATATCAAGACATCGCTCGCGCCGGGCTCAAGGGTGGTCACCGACTATCTCGGCAAGGCCGGCCTGCTCGAGCCGCTCGCCAAGCTCGGATTCGCGCTGGCCGGCTACGGCTGCACGACCTGCATCGGCAACTCCGGCGATCTCGCCGCCGAGTTCAACGACGCCATTGCCGAACACGATCTCGTTGCCGCGGCGGTGCTGTCGGGCAACCGCAACTTCGAGGCTCGCATCCACCCCAACATCCGCGCCAACTATCTTGCCTCGCCCCCGCTCGTCGTGGCCTTCGCGCTCGCCGGGCGCGCGAACATCGATCTCACCACCGAAGCGCTCGGCACCGACACCGCGGGCAAGCCGGTGTTCCTGCGCGATCTGTGGCCGAGCTCGGAGGAGATCGCCGCCGTCCTGCCCCTCGCGATGGACCCGGCGACCTTTCAGCGGCTCTACTCCGACTTCACCCGCGACCACGAACTGTGGAACGCGATCGCCGCGCCGGCGGGCCAGGTCTACGACTGGCCCGAATCCACCTACATCGCGCGCCCGCCCTTCTTCGACGACTTCTCCATGCAGCCGGGCGAAGTGGCTGAAATCCACGGTGCGAAGGCGCTGCTGCTGCTGGGCGACTCGGTCACGACCGACCACATCTCGCCGGCCGGATCCTTCCGCGAGACTGCGCCGGCCGGACAATGGCTCGCCAGCCAGGGCGTCGAGCGCAAGGATTTCAACTCCTACGGCTCGCGTCGCGGTCATCACGACGTGATGGTGCGCGGCACCTTCGCCAACGTGCGCATCCGCAACCTGATGCTGCCGCCCGACGCCGACGGCAACCGCGTCGAGGGCGGCTACACCCTGCTCGACGGCAAGCAGACCACGGTATTCGATGCCGCGGCGGCCTATCTGCAACGCGGCACCCCCACCGTCGTCTTCGCCGGCGAGGAATACGGCACCGGCTCCTCGCGCGACTGGGCGGCCAAAGGCACGGCGTTGCTCGGCGTCAAGGCGGTGATCGCAAGAAGTTTCGAGCGTATCCACCGCTCCAACCTCGTCGGCATGGGCGTTCTGCCGCTGCAGTTCGAGGGCGAGGACAGCTGGCAGGGACTCGGGCTGAACGGGACCGAGCAGTTCGACATCCTCGGCGTCGACGCCGATCTGCGCCCCCAGCAGGAACTCACGCTGCTCATCCACGCCGCGGACGGCGCCAGGCGCGAGGTGAAGCTGCTGTGTCGCATCGACACGCCGATCGAGGTCGAGTATTACCGCCACGGCGGCATCCTGCCCTACGTCCTGCGCGAGATCCTCGCCGGCTGAGGCAGACGGGCGGAGGCTCGGCCGTCGAACACGCCGCGCGGCGCTCAGGCGCGCGGCGTTTGCTGGCCGGCTCGGCCGTCCGGAGCCGATGCGTTCTCCGGCACGGCGCTCGCGCTGTTGCGAAAACGGATGCGCTCGGGCGAAGTGGCGCCGCCGGTCATGACGAAGCTCATGGCCTCGTCCATGGTCCAGTCGGTAGAGACGACCTGCGAGATGGGCACGATCTCGATGTAGCCCGAGGTCGGGTTGGGCGAGGTCGGCACGTACACCGCGGCGAGCTCCTCGCCGCTGACCTCGTCGCGGAGCACGCGGGTGACGAAGCCCACCGCCTTCATGTCCGACGAGGGGAAGCTGATCAGCACCACCCGCTGCACCCCGGCCGGCTTTTCCTTCACCACCGCGAGAAAGCGTTTGGTGCCGCCGTAGATGGCCGCCACCAGCGGAATGCTCTGCACCAGCCGCTCGAGCCAGCCGATGATGCGCTGACCGATCACCTGCGAGGCGAGCCAGCCGAGCACATAGAACACGAGCAAGGTGATGATCACGCCGAGCACCGACTGGAACAGCGGCAGCAGCAGGAAATCTGCCAGCGCAGGCGAACTTCGGCGCAGCGCGCGCGACAGCCCGGCCACCCACGGCGTGCCGAGGCGCGACAGCTGGGTGAGAATGAAGTCGAACACCAGCCAGGTCACCCACAGCGGCGCAGCCGTCAGCACACCGATGATGAGATAGCGGCGCGTATGCCTGATGCGGCCGTGCTTGTGCGCGGGTTTCTCCGCCTCCGGTTGTGGATCCATGAGCCCTCGATTTTCAACGCGTCGTTCGCTGAAAAGCATACCGCAGGCGCGCATCCCGCGCCCCCTGCAGCAGCCCGGCGGGTGACCGATCGCCTCGCCCTGGGGCACAATCCGGCCCATGCGACCCGAACCGATGAAGCAGTCGCCCTGCCCCTGCGGCTCCGGCCGCCCCTTCGCGGACTGCTGCCGCCCGCTGCTGCAGGGCGAACGCGCGCCCGAGAACGCCGAGGCGCTGATGCGCTCCCGCTACACGGCCTACAGCCTCGGTAACGCCGACTGGCTCGGCGCGACCTGGCACGACAGCACCCGCCCGACCGCGCTCGATCTCGACGAGGAGCCGCAGCCGAAATGGATCGGCCTGCAGGTGATGGCGCATCGTTCGATCGACGCCGATCACGCCGAAGTCGAGTTCGTCGCACGTTTCCGCGTCGGCGGTCGGGCCCACCGCCTGCACGAAAACAGCCGCTTCGTGCGCGAGGGCGGACGCTGGTACTACGTCGATGGCGATATCCGCGCATGAACGTGCAGCGCGGCAGCCTTCGATCCACCGACCCGCATCCCCGCCGCCTATAATCGGGCTCCAGGAGGCGCGAGGGCGGGCCAACCGATGACGACAGCAAACTGAGGCGAATACAACATGAACCTTGAGAAGGTCATCTTCGGATTCTTCATCTTCCTGGCCGCGACGCTGAACTTCGGCTTCTTCGTCGGCGAGATCGACAATCCCGCGCACCACGATATCTACGAGTTGTTCGCCGCCATCGTGGTGAGCCTGGTGGCGACCGTGCTCAAGTTCGGCGACCGCACGCAGATCGGTGCGGTCCATCTGTCGACCAGCCTGGTGGCCGACCTGCAGCTCATCGCCGCAGCCATGGTGTGGGGTTACGCCGAGCACGTCACTGCCGCCGGCCTCACCCCGGAGATGACCGCGCGGGTGGTCTCGCTGTCGGGCGGCGCGCTGTTCGCGAACATGGTTTCCGTGATCATCCTGATCGCCGAAACCATCATGCAGCGACGCTGAGCGGCCGCCATGATGACGCCGCTGTCGCGCCATCACAGCGTCTTCTTCCTGATCCTGCGGCGGCTGCGCGCGCCACTGATCCTGCTCATCACGATAATCGCCATCTCGGTCCTCGGCCTGACGCTCGCGCCGGGCGTCGATGAGCAGGGCAACCCCCACCACCTCAGCTTCTTCCACGCGCTCTACTTCATGAGCTACACCGCCACCACGATCGGCTTTGGCGAGATTCCCTACACGTTTTCGGATCAGCAGCGGCTATGGGTGCTGTTCTGCATCTACATGTCGGTAGTGGGCTGGGCGTACACGCTCGCGACGGTGTTTGCGGTGCTGGCCGACCGCAATCTGCGCCATGCGGTGTCGATGCAGCGCTTCGTCAGCGCAGTGCGCCACCTGAGCGAACCGTTCTATCTCGTCTGCGGCTACGGGGAAACCGGTCGCCTGATCTGCCAGGCGCTGGACCGGCTGCAATACCGCGCCGTGGTCGTGGAAACGGACGAGGCCAAGGTCGGCGAGATCGATCTGCACGGCTACACCGCGGACGTACCCGCCATCAGCGGTGACGCGAGCAACCCGGAGATCCTGAAATTCGCCGGGCTCACCCATCCGCGTTGCATCGGCGTGATGGCGCTCACCAACCGCGACCCGGCCAACCTCGCCATCGCCATTGCCGCCCGCCTGCTCGCGCCCAACACCCCTGCACTGTGCCGCGCCGAGCACCGCGACACGGCCGCCAACATGGCCTCGTTCGGCACCCAACACATCATCAACCCCTACGAGCGCTTCAGCGAAACACTCTCGCTGGCACTGCATGCGCCGGCGGCCTGGCATTTGCTGAACTGGCTTACCGGCCTGCCCGGCACCACGGTCGAGCGTCATCGCGACCCGCCGCGCGGCAGCTGGATCGTGTGCGGCCACGGCCGCTTCGGCCGCTGGATGGTCGATGCGATGGACGCCGAGGCGGTCCCCGTCACCATCATCGACCGCGAACCGATACCCGACAGCGAACATCGCTGGGTGAAGGGCGACGGCACCGGCGCGGCGACGCTCGAGGAAGCCGGCGCACTGGAGGCGGTCGGCATCGTCGCCGCCACCGGTTCCGATGTCGACAACCTGTCGATCGCGGTCACCGCGCGCGAGCTCAACCCCGACCTGTTCGTCATCCTGCGGCAGAACCACTACACCAACCACGCCCTGTTCGACGCCTTCGAGTCCGACATCACTGTGGTGCCGAGCGAGATCATCGCCCACGAGTGCATCGCCATCCTCAGCACCCCGCTGCTCGAGCCCTTCCTCGAAGAGATCCGCAGCCGCGACGAAACCTGGTGTGCGAGCCTGCTCGAGCGCCTCACCGAGCGCCTGGGCTGGGAGATCCCTGGCGTCTGGAGCGAACGCATCAACCTCAGAAACGCGCCGGCGCTCTACCGCCGCCTGATGCGCGGCGAGACCGTCACCATCTCGATGTTGCTGAATTCGCCGGCGAACCGCGACGAACGCCTGAGCTGCGAAGTCCTCTACCTCGACCGCGACGACGACGATCATTTGTTCCTGCCCGACGACGACACGCCGATCCGGGCCGGTGACGAACTACTGCTCACCGGCATGCCGGGCTGCCGCGGCCAGTTCGCCCTCAGCATCGCCAACGAACACGCCCTGAACTACGTGCTGACCGGGGAAGACCTCCCCGGCGGCTGGATCTGGGAGCAGTTTGCGCACAAGGCCGACCCGGCAAAGCTTACCCGCCTGCCCTGAAAGGAGGCCTCGCGCGGCATTCCCCCGACAGCACGACGCATTCCCGCAGGGGCGTCGCGTCAGCCGCCCGGCGCGGCGGCGTCGGCGTCGGCAGCCACGAGCACGATCTCCTCACCACCGAAGCGCACGCGCTGGCCTGCCCGAAGCTTGGCGCGCTTGCGCAGTTCGGGCTTGCCGTCCACCTGCACCTGGCCTGCCGCCACCGCTGCATGCGCCTCACCGCCCGAGCCGACGACGCCCACCGCCTTCAACAGTTGATCGAGCTGGATGTAATCGCCGCGGACGGCAAAGGAGAGACTCATGGTGCAGCTCCGTATTGGGGCCAGCCGCAGCAAAGGGCCGCCCGACCATGTCAAAATGCGCGAATTGTCGCCCGTCCGCATTGAAGATGACCAGCAGCGTTCCCTCCTCGCAAGCCCGAATCGGGACAACCGACGACACGCCGACCGATGATCTGTTGCGGCACGTCGACACGACTACCGCCGCCGCCCTCGACTGCGGCGCACTGCAGCCGATCCGCACCGAACAGACCACCCTCGTCGATGACGGCATCACCTTCTCGGTGCGCTGGGTCTCGTCGCTCGCACTCAAGGATCGCGCCCGGGTCGACACCGTCACGCGGCGCAACCCCGACTTCAATCCCTTCCTGCCGCCGGAGCCCGCACTGACGGTTGCCGCGCTCGGCGACGACCATCTGGTGGTGCTGAACAAGTTCCCGGTCATCGAACGCCACCTGCTCATCGTCACGCGCCGCTACGCGGCGCAGACCTCCCCCCTCGACCTGTCCGATCTTGCGGCCCTGGCACGGGTTGTAGGCCCGCACGGCGGCCTCGGCTTCTGCAACGGCGGCGCCGTCGCCGGTGCCAGTCAACCGCACAAGCACCTGCAATGGGTACCGACGCCGGTCGGCATCGACGGCGGCGGTTTCGAAGCCTTCACCGCGGGTCTGCCCGAAAAGGCGCCCGGGAGTTGCCTGTCCAATCCGCGACTCCCCTGGGCACACGCTTTCGTCCGTCTGGACGTCATGGCCTGGACGCGCCACCCAGAGGCCGGAGAGATGCTCAATGGCGCCTTCCGTGCGGCCTGCGCCGCGCTGTCGATCAGCGCCGATGCCGACCCGATGCCGCCATACAACCTGCTGGTATCGCGCGAATGGCTGCTGCTCGTGCCGCGTCGCTGCGAAAAATGGCACGACATGTCGGTGAACTCACTCGGTTATGCCGGCTCTCTGTTCGTGCGCGACGATCACCAGGTCGAACACCTGCGCGCCGTCGGGCCGCTCGCCGCCCTCGCCGCGGTAAGCCTGCCGCGCTGAAGTTCGTCGCGGTGCAGGCGGCCTCAGGCCGCGAATGGCAGCGGCTGCCGCGGCAGTGGCGGCAAACCGATCGTTGCCCGCAATTCGTCGCACTTCGGATTGGGCGTGCCGTCGTCGAAATAGACCGGAAACTCGCGACACGGCGTCGGGCGGTTCTCGTAGATCGTGCACGCGACCTGTTCGCCCACCGTCCCGGACAGCGCGGCGCAACGGCGCGGCACCTGGTTGCTCCCCTGCATGCATCGCATCGAATGATTGAGTTTTTCGGTCATCGCCGCCGGCACGAAGCCGCCAGGCGCGTCGTCGGCCTCGGCCCAGTAGAAGGAAATGCGGAAATGAGTGCAGCAGATGCCGCATTCGATACAGGGGTTGAAGCCTTCCATCGTCGATCCAGTCGTTGGTGAGGTTGAGCGGTCGCTGCCACGGCCATGGTGGCGGCTACTCCATTCTTGCCGCCAAACTCCGAGCAGTGGAAATCCACCCGGAACACGACGCAGAACGCGCCACAGCGCGTGCAGTGGTCCTCAAGCGTCGGCGCCGTTGCCGCCTTCGACGCCATCGCTGCCATCGCCGTTGGCACCGCAGCACTTCTTGTACTTCTTGCCGCTGCCGCAGGGACAGGGGTCGTTGCGCCCGGGCCCCGATGTCGCCGGCCCGTTCGCCGCCCCGGCCGCCAGGGGTTTCGGTGCGGGCAGGCCCAGATCGCGCCAATGCGCGAAGATATCGTTGACGGCCTCGCCGACCGCCGCCAGCCAGCCGAGGCGTGTTTCATCGTCGGCCGCGTCGGCATCGTCGGCCGCCCACGGCGCCAGCACTTCGTCCAGGGTGCTCTGCACCACTTCGAGGGCTTCTTCGGGGATGCCGGTTTCCCACCCGGCCGGCCACAGGTCGAGGCCCTGGGCGAAGCCGTCGATCCACTCCTCGCCGAGGCTGAGGGTGTCGCCATCGGAAATCGCGAAGCAGAACGGCTCCCAGCACGCATCCTCGTCGTCGTCGAGGCCGAGGGTGGTCGCCATCTCGTTGTAGTAGGCGTTGACCAGACGGATCGCGCGCTGCACGCCACTGCCCGAACCGAAACTCGCGTCCTCGCCGTGCGCCGACCATACAGCCGGCAACCAGCGCTCGGCCGGAATCGGCTTCGGCGAGGCGAGTATGCCGGCGAGAAAGCCATCGAGCATCTCGAGGTCCATACAGTCTTCCGGGACCACGTCCGAGGTGAGAATCGCTTCGAGCGCCTCGAAGTCTTCGTCACTCATCAGGTGGGGGTTTTCAGTCTCATCGGTCATGCTAGGTCTCCGGAAATTGTGTGCACGGTGGCCGATGCCACCCGGCAGGGCAAGCGAAATATGGTCGTCCGGCTTCAGAGCCCGAGCCCTACGCGATAGAGCGGTTGACCCGAATCGCGGTACTTGCGTTCGAACGGCGTCAGCGGCGTTTCCGCGTCGAAGCTCGTCCACGGAACCTCGCGGCCGAGCACGATGCCGAGCGCATAGGCGAACTCCTCGACATACACCTGCCAGTTGCTCCGGCATTCGAGTAGCCCACCGAGGGCCGGAACGAACGGAAACACCGGGTGCGCATGCCAGCGGCGCCCCAGATGACCGATCTTGGGCCAGGGATTCGGGTACAGGATGTAATGCCGCGCCAGACGCAGGCCGGCATCGTCGACCAGGCGCCAGTAATCCACCAGGTCGGCGCGCACCAGCACCATGTTCCGCGGCAGCAATGCTTCGGGGTAGGGCTTGCGCCTCTCGAGCCGCTCCTGCGACTGGTCGACCCCGATCACCCAGTGATCGGGGAAGGCGCGCGCGAGCTGAATCGTGCTGTGACCGACGCCGCAGCCGGCATCGAGGATCAGGGGCGCGATCCCGTCCCAGCCCGCCAGGCTGGCCTCGAACGCGGCCCGGTTGTAGGCGGCGAAGGGCTTGCGAAAGGGTGCGGCAAGATGCTTGCGCACCACGCCTGCGAGCTTGTGGTGCACGCCCTGCTGGGCGCTGACCGGGATGCGGGAGTTTGCGTACGTCATGCGGCGGGGTTCGGGTCGCGGAGCTCGGGCGACACCGATCAGGCGGCCCGGGGCAGGTCGTCGCCCGGCAGCACGCCGGCGGTCGCGACGGGGACACCGTGTGCCGCCAGCACCCGGTCGATGTCGTCCATGCTGCGAAGGCTGCGGATCTCGCTGAAAAGCCGCTCGGCCTGCAGGTAGGTCCTGCGCAGCAGGTTGATCCACTGCTTGATGCGCCCCTGTGCATGGCGCGCCTCGACCTTGCGCATGACCCGCGCTCGAAACTCCGCCAGCAGCGGCAGCAGCACCATCCATTCGGCCGCACGCTCGGGCGGGGACGGCTGATCGAACCACCCGGAACGGATGCGGGCGGCGAGGAAGGGGTCCGCCACCGCGCCGCGACCGAGCATCACGTCGGGCACGCCGGAGACGGCGCGACAGCGCTGCCAGTCGGCGGCGCTCCACACCTCGCCATTGGCCACCACCGGCACATCCACCGTGTCGGCAATGCGCGCGACCCACTCCCAGTGGGCCGGGGGCTTGTAGCCGTCGGCCTTGGTGCGGGCATGCACCACCAGCCCCTGCGCCCCCCCTTCGACCAGCGCGGCCGCGGCCTCGAGCGCAAGCCCGGTGTCGAGCACGCCGAGGCGCATCTTGGCGGTGAGCGCAAGCTCCGCGGGCATGGCGCCGTGGACTGCGCGCACGATGCGGTGAAGCAGTTCGGGCTCGTCGAGCAGCACCGCGCCGCCGCGATGACGGTTCACCGTGGGCGCGGGGCAACCGAAGTTGAGGTCGATCCCGGCCGGTGACAGCCGCGCCAGCCGGGCGGCGTTGTCCGCCATGCAGGCCGGATCCGCGCCCAGCAGCTGCACCCGCACCGGCGTACCGGCCGTTGTCCGGCTGGCGCTGAGAAGTTCGGGGGCGATGCGGCAGAAGAAGCGATCGGGCAGCAGGGTGCCCGATACCCGGGCGAATTCGGTCACCGCGTAGTCGTATCCGCCGCAGGCCGTCAGCACGGCGCGCAACGGATCGTCGAGCAAGCCCTCCATCGGTGCGAGCAACAGGCGCAAACCGGGTCTCCCTATCATCCCCGCGCGGGTGTTTTCCAAAAAGGGCGCAATTGTAGTCCATAGCGTCGCTCGATCGACGCGATCTGCCCAAACCCGGCCGTAAAGGGCGACCGGGCACGGCCCGTGAGCCCGGGCGGCAGCGTGCAGGATCGGACGGACCTTTCGCGAACCGGCCCCGGTGACGCAGTCGTCGATCGGCGCCGTCACGCCCATGGTCGCGGAGAGCGGCGTACCTGCGCAGAGCAGCTGGCAGGAAGAAGTTCGAACCAAATGCATCGCCAGCGGCGACTCAAGGTCAGGGATCGAGCGGCAACCGCCGCCGGTCGGACGATCGCAGGAGAACCGCCATGAACACCACAATGAGCCCCGAGCAGCTTCGGAACGAAAACACCTGCTACCAAGGGCGCGGCGGCGTCAGTGCGGAGAACCGTTCCGATGGTTTCCGTCCCGCATTCTTCGATACCCAGACGCAGATGATCTATCCGTCGCGCTTCGGCGACGGCCGTCCCGCCCCTTTTCACCTGCTCGATGGCCTGCCAGAAGAACTCGTCCTGGCGCGCAATCCCGGTGGGCGCGTCGTGAGCGTCAAGGCCACGGTGATCTCGGGCTTCGTCCGCGGCGGCCGCTTCTTTGATCGCGCCGAGGCTGCAGCCGAGGTCGCAAAGCTTCACTGAGCAGGGGCGCGACGAACCGGGCGCCAATCGCGCGCCCACCGTCCCGAGTCACCTTCCCGCCCGCGCGATCGCCCGCATCGCGCAATCCGCGCCTGCTGTTCCTTACTCCGCGGCGGAGACGCTGCCCGCCCCACTGATGGTGCGCTCGACCCGTGGATTTCCGTAGTAGCGCACGTCGCCGCTGCCGGCGATTCGCGCAATCAGTTGCTCGCTCGCGCTCACCGTCGCATTCCCGCTGCCCTCGATGGTGACCGAGGCCTTGCGGCTCCCCAAGGCGCCGGCGACGTAGTCCCCCGACCCTCGCAGCAGCAATGTCTGCTGCTCGACCCGTCCGCCATCGATGCTGATGTCGCCCGCACCGGTCAGGTGCGTCTCGACGCGTGCGGCATCGAGCGATTCGATCGCGACGTCGCCACTTCCAATGAGCCTGAGGTGAAAGGAATCGGTACGAAGAGCGGCGACGCGAACATCGGCGCTCGCAACCGAGTCCAGCCCTTCGAGCCGTGTCACGGTCAGGCGGAAACGCAGAGGATGCGTGGTGTTGATCTGCGAGCTGCGAAACTCGAGGTACAGGATGCCCTCACGTACCTCGCTGGAAATCATCGGCAACAGGCGCGGTTCCGCCTCGATTTCCAGATGCTCGCGTTCGCCCTGGCGGATGTTCAACTCGCCGACCGCGCGCATCACGACGCGGTGGATGCCACTCACCTCGCGCGCCTCGATCGCAGTGTCGGCGGCGCCGGCGCTTCCCGTCGCTGCCATCAAGACCGTTAGCAGGCCAGCCGGAACCGGCCATGTCCGACGCCTTGTCGCGGCCTTCGGGCTCATGGCCGTAGCGCTCGCTGGCGCTTGGTGACCGCCTTGAGGAGGCAGGTAGCATTTGCGGTTTCGAGCACACGCACCGGCCTGCCGGCGCTGTCGTTCATGCGCAGCGCGTCCGATGACGACTCCGGTGGCAGCTGCAGCAAGTTCTCTTCCATGATCAGGCGACCGTACTGCCAGCACCGTAGTTCGTAGCCGCCACTGGCGCCGCCGCCCGGCCGCGCGTCAGCCTTTTGCTCCATCGCAGTGTTCATCAGACCACCCTCGTCGCCGTGACCTCCGGCTCGAACGCTCGACGGCAGTGTCAAGGCCAGGATTGCCCCGACCAGCAGCAGGCTCGGCATCAAACGCCGGCTACATGGCTCGGCCGTGGCCGACTTATCGAATATCGACATTGAAATTTCCCTCCGCAAGATCGTTGCCGGCGACGCGCCGGTAGGCGTCGCGCACCTGGTCCAGAGAAGATAGCGACAGGTCCTCGAAGTCCGTGCCGACGACGACGCCGGGCAACTGAGGCATGAGATCGCGCGTTGCGCCGAAGCATGCAACGTTCTCGCGCACGCCCTTGCTGTTGGCGACGAACTGGAAGCGCATCTGGCCCGGCACCTGCAGCGGCGTCCCAGCCTTGACCAGAGCATCGCGTGCAAAGCGGTTGGGGAAGAAGCGCTGTATCGCCCGGTCCTCGTCCTGCAGGTAGCAATACACGTAGGCGTCACGGCTGGTCTCGATGCGCAGGTTGATCAGCTCTCCACGCTTGAATCGGGTTTGCCCGCCTTCAGCCGATACGCGAAGCGCGAACCCCTGAGTCGCTGCGCCGTCTGCACGAGCGGGCGAAGCCCCGTCGGGAGGCAGCGCGGCAAGTGTTGGGGCAGGGGCGCCAGCCATGACATCGGCATGGTCTGCAGCCAGGTAGGCGACGAAGAAGGCGAAATCGAGCCCGCCCTCCTCCGGGAGTCCCAGCGCCTTGCGATAGCCGGCGGCTGCGATGCGCAGTTCGTGGCTGTCGGCGCCGTCGACCACTCCGTTGTAGTACCCACGCAGGCGCAGCTGATTCTGGAACCAGGCGGTCAGTTGCGGCGGGTTGGCTTGAAAACCGTAGTACCAGTCCTCGATCTCGCGCCGGATCTCCGGCTGGTCGCCGGTCGAGCCCAGGCAGATCCAGTACGGCGTGCGTGTGAGCTTGCCGAAAAGCTCGATCGCGGCGAGCTCGACGAGGTTGCGCAGCGCCTGCGACTGACCTTCCGAGCGCGAGAGGCTCATGTTGTAGTTGATGCCGAACTTGCTGATCGTAGCGTCGGCGTCGAAGCCCTTGCCCTCCTTGAATATCACCACCGCGTTTCGCGAGGTGACACCCGGCAGGACGGAGAAATCATCCGTGTCGAGCATGGTCAGGTCGAGTGCAAGAATGTTGGAGGCCGCATCCTTCGCGTAACCCATGCCGATTCCGAAACTGCCGCCCGAGTCGAAGCCGATTCCTGCATCGGCCTGCTTCTGGATCAGATTCTCGTCGAGTTGGGTTATCGAGCCCTTGATGTCGAACTGGGGCGTGACGGCGTAGGCGCTCTTGCTTTCTGCCTGCTGCAGGAAGGTGATCAGGTTGCCCGAATCGGGGCCGAAGGCGACAAGACGGATCGCACGACTGCGCGTACTCATCTCCGACACTGCGGTGATAAGCATGTCCTTGGTGCCGGCGTTTACCTTCTTCGTCTGGTCGAGGATGTCCTCCAGGAGCACCGACACGTCGCGCACGCCGTAGTTCGCGAGGGTGGTGTCCATGCACCGCAGGGCGTCGGAGAAGCCGGTGATCGAGCGACGCGGAGCCGACTCGGGACCGATCCGGATCACCTCCGTTTGTTCCACCGTTTCGGTCTTGACATCCATCGCGGCGCAACCGACCAGCATCAGGCTGAGTGCCAGCGGCGAAACCAAGCGGTACCGGCGGCGTGTTGCGTTCCTGTTCATCGGGTCTCCCTCCTGGAAAACTTGCTGATCAGCGGCAGCGGTTATTCACTTGAAATATGGGCTCGGTGATGAAGATGTTGACTTCGCGCGGGCCGCGACCGCGACCGCCGGTGTCAACATTGCCAATACCGATGTTGCACTCGTCCTCGTCCTCGCTCCCGCTCGATTTCTTCGCGGAAAAGGCCGAGCGCGACGAGGCACCGCCCTTGGCCTTCAGTCGCGAGAGTTTCGCGCGGTTTTCCGCCTCGATGGGAATCGGCTGCGAGCTGGCCGCGTCAGCCAGCTGAAAGGCGCACAGCAGTCCTGCCGCCGCAATCGGCATGATCTTGAACTTGAGTCGCGACATGGTGCCCTCCATGAGTTTCATTGTAGGAGGCGGCTCCGCATCGGACCGCCTCGATTTCCTTCCGGGTTTCGCAGCAGGGCCTTGGCCGGCACTTCGGCCAAGGTCCTGCCCAAGCCGCGATTACTTGTAGACGCCGATCTCCACCGTCTGCTTGGCGCGGGCGCCGCTGTTGCTCTGCGTCACCTTGTTGTTGTTGGCATTGACCCGCGCGCTGCCGAACAGCGGGCCGTCCATGAAGCCGATCTTGACCTTTTGCTCG